>DAOVVI010000248.1 GCA_030637245.1 Cyclobacteriaceae bacterium | reverse complement strand
GATCATCTGAGATCCATAGCAGAAAAGGAGGGGGTCGAGGCTGAAGAAGAAGCATTGCATTTGATTGCTCAAAAGGCAGATGGGGCATTAAGAGACGCACTATCAATTTTTGACTTGATTGTTACCTATTCTTCCGATAGTAAGATTACCTATGAAAACACAATCAGCAATCTTCATATTCTGGATTATGATTATTATTTCAAAATCACGGATCAACTATTAGATCAAGATCATAGTGGTGCATTGTTGACTTTTGAAGATATTCTAAGTGAAGGTTTTGACGGGCATAATTTTATTATTGGATTGAGCGAGCATTTCAGAAATCTCATGGTTTCGAAGGACCAGGCAACAGTCCGCTTGCTTCAGGTTAGTGAGGGCGTAAAAAAGAAATACTTTGAGCAATCCGGGCAAATGAGTTTGTCCTATCTTTTATCTGCCTTGAACCTGACCAACCAGTGCGACCTTTATTATAAAAGCAGCAAAAACCAGCGCCTTCATGTGGAGTTGACCTTAATGAAACTTGCGCATTTATCATCAGTTGTAAATTTATCGAATTCGTCTGCTGATGACTTAAAAAAAAAAGCCTGAAATCAGAAACTGAGGTTAATTTCCCAAAAGAAGAAAATACTTCTAAACCATCTCGAAAAGAAGAGATTACTGCACCAACAAAACCTGTTATTAAAGAAAAGGCTACTATTACCGGGCTAAAAAAAACCACCAAAATACCGGACCTTTCATCTATAAAAGAAAACCTGTCAAAATATGAGAGTGTATCCAAAGACAATAAATCAAGCATTGGCGCTGATGTAGTGACCATTGAGCAGTTAAAAGTAGAATGGAATAAATTTGCTGAAAAGCTGAAAAGGGAAGGCAGAGAAAGGGAATATAATACACTAAATCACCAGGTAGAATTTCAGAAAGATCTTTCAATTAAGCTTACTTTACCGAATAGTTTTCAATCCCTGACAATAGAAGGGCTCCAGCAAGAATTATTGACTTACCTGCGCACGAACCTCAACAATGGAAAAATTCAACTAATTACTGAAATTGAAAAGGTTGAGGACAAAAAGATGATTTACACCAATTCAGAAAAATTTGAATTTCTGGCAGAAAAATACCCTGATCTTAGGGACTTGAAAAAACGCCTGGATTTAGATACAGATTTTTAATGTGCTGATAGTTTACATGGTTTTTCTGATATTATTTAGTTTCAGATCCATGCGATTATAGCGCTCATTCATTTGGGCTTCTTTATTTTCTATTTCAAATAAATCCTTGAAATACTCATGAAAAAGAGATTCATTAAGGGATCTGAGATATGAAATTCCATCTTTGGTATCACCTTCAGAAAGGGTTCCTTGTATGGCTTTTTCGGGAGCAGAAAGAGTTACTGCTTTATTAAATATTTCCTGAGCCTTAGCCAGATGTCCATTTTTCCATTCAATATATCCCAATAAAAAATATGCTTCCACATTTTTTATGTCTGAGCCAACTACTGATTTAAAGTAATCTTTTGCAACATTTTCTTCCCCTTTCAATAAGGCTACATGACCCAGAAGCATTAAAGGACCGGTGACAACTTTGTTAATTTCGAAAGTCTTTAAAAACTCATTCTTAGCTTTATCAATATCGAAGGTTTCGGTTCTTTCAAAGGATAGATATAATCGTCCAAGCTGCATATGCGACCGGGCGCTATTGGGATTGACCTCAACAATATCAATCCAGCACTTTTCCGCCTTTTCATATTGCTTTAGTTCCAGGTACATATTACCAAGATTAAACCTCGCGTCTTCATGGTCATTATCTATTTCTAATGCTTTTTCATAATAAAGGACAGCATCTTCCCATTTACCTTCAACTCGATATTTCTGAGCAATTCTGTAGGTATCCCAAAAAGATTTAATTTTCTGCTTTTCAGTTGACAACTGAGTTTGTTCTTTATCCTTTGGATCCTCCTCTGTCTGTTTGGCTGGGGAGCACGAAAAGAAAATGATACTTTCAATGAAAAAAAATAATGAAATATATTTGATGAAATTCATGAACGAAAGCTTCTTTTTATTCTTCAGCTACTATGATCAATTGATTTGATGCCAGGTGATTCATTAATTGTTTTTTACCTCCGGGCCAGGTAATCTCAAGCGTATCCACATTGGAATGATCGCCCAGACCAATATGTTGAATGAGGCTATTTTGAGAAAAATAAGAACCCTGTGCACCGACTTGTCTGACTTGTGTGATTTGCCCTGAAACCAGACGGATTTTTGTGCCAAGACCAAATAGGTTTTTCTTGTTTTTTTCAAGTTTAAGCTGGATCCAGTTCTGTTTATTACCTCCTTCATTTCTCAGTAGCTTTGCCGGACCGATGTTATTTACAACCAAAACATCCAAATCTCCATCGTTATCATAATCTGCATATGCGGCTCCTCTGCCTACATAAGTTTCTCCAAAATAATTACCGCTTACCGGAGAGACATCGAAAAAACCTTCTTTAGATCCTTGATTCCAAAGTAGTTGGTCTTTCATTGGAATAAGTTCTGCAGGGTTATCTCGCTTTTGAAATGTGCTGCCATTTGCAATGAAAATATCCAGTTTGGTATCATTATTATAATCAAAGAAAAATGTTCCAAATCCAATGAATTGAAGAGCAATTTGCCCCAATCCATATCTGTCGGCCTCATCCATAAATTTTATTCTGTTGCCGGCAGAAATGTCTTTTGTATTTAGTTGCGACATGAGATTGCTGTATAACGCGTTTTCCTGTGCCATCCAATGTGTGATAAACATATCAACGTCAGTGTCATTGTCCCAATCTCCAGTGCCAATACCCATGGCGCCCCGATAATCTGCAACAAAAGAGGTATAGCTCACATCTTCAAATGTTCCATCGCCTTTATTTCGAAATAACGCATTATCCGATACATCGTTGGCTACGTAAAGATCCGGCAATCCATCGTCATCGAAATCACACCAGGCAGCAGAAAGGCTGCGCCCGTTTTCATTCAGTACTCCCGACTTTTCTGCAATTTCTGTAAAAGTCCCATTCCCATTGTTATGAAACAGCAAATTTCCAATGGGTTTAAATGAAGAAGGATTGATGCTTGTTGGTACTTCCGCATTGTATTGCAAGGTCACACCGCGGTTTGCAGAAGTTTGATAATCAACGTATCCACAAACATATATATCCAGATTTCCATCCAAGTCATAATCTCCCCAGGTCACTCCGGCCCAATAATTTTCATGTTGGCTAATTCCTGTTTTTTGCCATTCGTCTTTAAACGTTCCATCTCCATTGTTGTGGTATAAATAGTTTTTCCCGTAGCAGGAAATAAACAGATCTAACCATCCGTCATTGTTATAATCACCCCACGCACAGGCATTCGCCCAGGCCCTGAGATCAACTCCTACCTTGGAGCTAACCTCCGAGAATGTGCCATCGTGATTGTTGTGATACAGTTGCGAATGGGAGGTAGAGTTCTGAAGTTCTTCATCAGAAAGATCTACCGAACCGGAAAAGTTTGATACAAAAAAGTCCTGCCACCCATCGTTATCATAATCTCCCCATGCGCCACCGGAGCCCATATCTTCCGGAAGTTGTATGGTTCGTTCGCCAATAAAATGATTGAACTTAATTCCAGCTTCTTTTGTCACATCCGAGAAAGTAACCTTAGGATAATTTTCAGGAAGATCGCGAGCCAGGTCTGAGGTCAGCCCTTCGATTTTTTCTCCGGGGATGTAGGTCTTTTTTGTTCGGGATTTATAAAAAAACAAACTCAGTAATATCACTATAAAAATACTGCCTGAAATAATAGCGAATGATAATCTCTTCTTTCTCTTTGTTTTCCTTTTCGCCATTATTAATTTACTTTTTCTGCCCCGGCAACATTGTTTGATCTTGCAAGATTGCTAATGGATTCTGAAGTATTGGAATTTGAAAGGATTTCCACTTGTTCAGTATTATTCTGAGAAATCATAATGGATTTTGAATCTTCAGAAATCACGGTGATTGGTGTCGTAATTCCAGAATTATCTCCAAACAGGAAATTGACTAAATACTGATCAATTTTTCTGTATTTAAGCTTTGCAGTAATATTTAGCTGAGTGATTTTTTCTTTTGGAGCATTAAATTTAAAAGCACGTTCTTCCACAGGCTCCATTTTTTTAGCATTTACTTCTGATGGGCAGGAAAATGAAAAATCAGCCTGGTCGGAAAAACCCGGGAACATCGATCTGTTAAACCTAACGCCCACCATTTCCCAAAGATTATGCTTATCAATAAGATTTCCATACTGATCTACAGGCTCTACTTTAAACACAAATGAACCCGGCTCAATAAAATGGTTTTCATCCACTCTTCCTGAAGCAAACACTTCATTTCCATTTTGATCGGTAATGATGATTTCTACCCAGGCCTGAATTATATCTATAGGTCCGGTAGGAAAATCATGTCCGGGTTTGTTGTTCGTCAGGACCGTCGTAATTTTCACTTCTTCACCGGGCACCACCTTTTCCGGAGCAATGATCTCAATTGG
>DAOVVI010000176.1 GCA_030637245.1 Cyclobacteriaceae bacterium | reverse complement strand
TGTACGCTCCATCGGTATTCAGCACCCTATCCCAACCAAAACCGTAAGGAACATAATAACCAGAAAATAGTTCTAAAATCTCATCATTGAAATTTGACTCATGAAGAGATCTAGACTGAAAAACCAATTGTTGACCAAAATCATAGGGCAGTGAAATAGCGTGAATACTTTGATTTACCAGTTCATCAACTATCCAGGGAGAATTTACAGCAGTTAAAAATATATCTCCCTTTTCCATGGACGGGGTGCTGATATCAACCTCAATTTTGCTCCTCTGAGAAGGAGCATCATTTTTCACCAGCGCATTTAATGGAACCGGCGCCTTTCCTTCAATCATCACTATATGCTCCCCTTCGATCCTTGTAGCTGCATTCACTATAATAAAATGCGCCAGCCTGCCTTTGGCTTTGGACAAGTCAATCACGACCTGCTTCTCTTTTTCTATTTCATGTTCTGAAGTCCAAAATATTTCCCCATCAGATACGCCAAACAGATAGATAGATCTTGATGTTTTATACCCGCTAATAAGGTTATAATTAATTTCAGTTGATGTTTTGGATATGACCTTTATTGCCACCCCTTTTGCTTCAATTACCGGCAACTCAAACTTCTTGTCCAAAAGCAAAGGCCTCTTTAATTGCACGTAATACTCTTTTCCAATATTCGGAGAAAGAGTGAAAGATCCAATACCTTTGGAATCTGAATTGAAAGTAGCGACAATCTTACCATCTTCAAGCAGATCGGCTTCAACAGCCAATGGATATCCACAAACATCATAGCTATAAAAACTAATTTTTGAATCTATTCCATTTATGACTTTGCCATTTTCCGGATAAAAATCCATAAATATCTTATCGGAAAGCACAGGAATTTTACCAAAAAGTTCGGCTTTAGTGCTTTTACATTCTGCTGATATTTTGTATGTAAATACACCTGTTCTAAGCTTAAAAGGCACTTTAACATGAACTATCGCCATACCTGTTTTCTTGATTTTTCCAGTTGTTCCGGGAATCTTTTTGTTGCCATCAAAGAAATCAATTTGGTATTTCACATTGCGCTTAGGTTCATTATAATAATTCTGAAACTCCAATGTCATGGATATATCATCACCCGGTATGTAATCTCTTTCAGGAAAACTTGCCCTGATTGAGAATTGTGGGACTACACTTTTTTTGATTACAATATTCTTATGGTAATAATGAAATTCTCCGGAGTTTGATGTTTCTCCCTGTAAATAATATATACCATCTTTCATCCCTACAGGTAACTGAACAAAACCAGTGGCACTTCCAGCATCAAGCAAGAACTTTTTATTGAAAATTTCAAAGGACTCAATATTTGCCATTTTAATTATTACTTCGTTGCTCATTGTCGATATTTCGGGAGATAAAATGCCATATACCGAAGCATGAAACCATATCAATTCTCCCGGAGCATAAAGATCACGGTCTGTTATTATTTGAATCCGTTCTTTTGGGGCTGTGGCTTTATATTGGTTAAATCTTTTTTCAACTGAACTAAAAATGCTTTGGGCATTCGATTGAAAACTATTGAATGAACAACATAAAATAAGGCAAATGAAAAAGTGTGAACTTAGACTAGATTTCATTTTTGGAATAATTAAAATATTGCTACTAAAACATCGAAAATAATAAACAAATTCAATTTCTTCTTGAAGTTAAAAAGTAAGGTGTGCAATAGCAATCAGTAATAAATCTAAAATCAAAAAAAGCCATGCGTCTTCGGATGCATGGCTTTTAATAATATATGATATTTTACTATTTTAATTTACCGGCAGCCCATTCGATTCCACCTCTGAAATGCTCTCTTAATTCCGGATCATCAAAAGCTTCATGAGTATGACCGCGGTTGGTGTAGAAAGATCTTCCACCATCAAATTCATTGTACCAGGCCATAGGATGATCCCCTCCCATCGTATTGTTGTCAGGATTATCACCAAGTTTCTTTAGAGTACTTTCATCCAGGCTCATCAACACATTTACATGTTTCCTGGGGTTTGCCTTGTGGGCATACCATTCATCAATAACCGTCCAGCGTTTAATGTCTTTTTCTTCAAATACCGTCATTGAGGGATGATTCGTATCTTCAATGACTAAAGTCGCCTCTTGTGTTGGCGGGTGTCCTTTAAACCATGCACCGCCCATCATTTTACCATACCATTCCCATTCGTATTCCGTATCGGCTGCGGAATGGATGCCAACATATCCTTTGCCTCCTCTATAGAATTTAACGAATGCATCTTGCTGCTCATCATTCAATACATCCATGGTTGTATTTAACCAAACTACCACATCAAATTTGCTGAGAAATTCATCATTGAAAAGCGTTGCATCTTCAGTGGCCGTTACGTTCCAATGGTTTTTTAATCCAAGCTCCCACATGCATTTCACACCGCTGGAAATGGATTGGTGTCTGAATCCTTTGGTTTTGGTGAAAACCAGGACATCGATTTTTTCGACTTCCTTTTTTTCCTGTGCCAGGCAAGATGGAAAAGTAAATGCTAAAGCAATAATTACTACAAAAAGTTTTTTCATTATTTAATCATTAATAGTTTAAAAATAATCCAGTCATTTAAATCCCAAATGTACGATATTCAATATTTATTAAAAACCAATTTCATCCCTGATATAATAGTGTCTTGTTCCACTGTCGCAGGTTCTCCGAACCTTGGACCTTCGTCGTCTCCGGTCTGTGGCTCACAGACCGGAAAGGTGAATGGTAATAAACGGCCAACCAATAAAAAACCGTCATTGCAAGGCAGAGCCATGGCAATCTGATAGCTGTTTGAAATGATGCTGCAGATAGCGAACATATTGCCTGCCCACAGACAGATTGCTTTGTGCCTACCAATGACGTAAATCCCAACAAATGTCCAAGTGGGGTCTCTTTTTAGGACCCCGCGTGAGCTATGTGGTCTCCGAGAGGAAGATCCCACAGAGACCTTAAAGGGTAGAGTAAACACATCGGAAGTCTAAATCACCGATTCCCGCATTTGTTGATATTGTCACAAACAAACTAAAATGCCCTTCATGAGTTTGTTGGTCAAAAGACCTCCCTACCGAAGGCAGGCACAACAAGGGCGCCAGTTTAAAAATCGGTAATTCTATTCGAGCAGTATATCACTTACTTTTTACCCATGCCATAACTAATCAAAGCGACAACTGACAATGACACAAAAAGAGTCAGATCCAATCTTAAACCAAAATAACTACCCGGAATAATTCCACCCAGCGAAAGTAAGAATATCACTAATGCTGCAAATGAAGCTAATATGATAAAGGTAGATACCTTACGGTTGCTCAATATTCCCAGCAAGATCATGGGCCCCATAAGGGCTGTTCCAGCAAAGCTCACCCTGGCCAACATTGCGATCTGATCTTTTATCAATTCGGAAAACACAAGCGCAATCAATGCGAAAATAAAAATGCTGAATTTGGTAATACGCATTACTTTCTTTTCTTCCAAATTCAACAGACCCCTGATCTCTGATCCCAAAGCAAATATTTGCGCATTGGTTGTGGAAAGTCCGGCTGCTATCAAACCTACCAGGGCCAAGGCAGCCACAAAATTAGGTTGGCGATATAAAAAAGTTTCTTTAAAAAAAACACCGGCTTGTTGAGCTATGGGCAAATCCACCAATGTATCCTTTAAAAACGATGCTCCATACATGCCGATAAAAATAGTTGGAGTAATCACCAATATTGCAAAAGCGCCCACAGCAACGGCCATCAGGTGCATGGATTTCATGCTCTTCATCACCACCAGACGTGTGGTCAATTGAGGTTGAGTGACAGGAATCATCACGATGGCAATCATAGAGGCAATGAAGAACTGTGCACTAAAAAGACCTTCCGGGCCGGGGGTAGAGAGAAGCGCTACATTATCAACTTCAATTTTATCAAACATTGCGGCAACTCCGCCAAACGCATTAAGGCAATTATATCCAATAATCCATAGTACGGTAAGCAACAGGACGCCTTGAATGGCGTCACTATAGACAATGGCCTTTAGTCCACCAATTTCGCTGTACACCAGCATTACGATTACAATGCCCACCGCCCATCCCCAGGAAGGAATGAAATCGGGAAATGCAGCCCCCATAAAAATGGAGATGCCCTGGATCTGAATTCCGACATACGGAATCAGAAATAAAAATGCTGTCAGAAAAATAGTATAACCTGCCCATTTATTTCCATAGCACTTTGAGATCATTCCGGCAACACCTTTGAATCCCAATTGTTTTACCTTCATGCGGATATGATACCCAAACCAAAGGATAAAAAATACCATTGCCCCGTCAGAGACAGCCAGGAAAATCCATGCTCCAATACCATGGCGGCGGAAGAAGTCTGGCATTCCAAGAAAGGTAAACGTGCTAAACAAAGCTGCGGCATAGGTCAGCACACCGAGCAGAATTCCAATACTGGAGCCGGCCATCATAAAATCTTCAACCGATCGTCCTTTCTTGTAAGACTTAAGTGATGCAAAAATCAACAATGCTGCGTATGCAATTCCAAATACTAATATCCAAAATTTCATAGCTCTACCTCCTCTTCATCAACACCGCGATGGACTTTAGTCCCCAAATAAGTCAAGAAAACCAGCGTTACGGTAATTAAAAAACTTGTCCATAGTGAATATGGAACTCCAAACAATTCAGGTTTGTACACTCCTTCCGGAATAACCAATGGCGTAAATGTGAGCAGGCAGAGCGCGATGACAGCTGTCCGCAATATCCGCCAGTACTTTCGTTTCTTTTCTTCGTTCATCAAGTTGGTTTTTTTGCTAATTATGTTCAATTCCTAGTATAATGTAAAGTCAAAGATTTTTATAAATAAAGCACCAAATTACAAAAAGCAAATAACAAACCCGCCTACCGGCGAGGCAGGCAAATTCGAAATACAAATGATCTAATTTCAAAAATAGCTTTGAATATTGAAATTTAGATCATTCTAATTTATTTGTATTTAGGGGGTTGTGATTTGTTATTTTTTATAAAGTCTATATTCTTAGTAATAGACAAAATCATATTATAACCTTGGTAAAGTCAATCCACCATCAACCATAATCACTTGCCCGGTAGAATAAGGAAAATCACCTCTGGCTAATGCCGCAGCAGCTTTTCCAATATCTTCCGGGAATCCCCAACGATCCTGGACAGTCAGCCCCTCTCCTATCAATTTATCATATTTCTCTTTTACCCCGGAGGTCATATCTGTTGCAATAACGCCAGGACGAATCTCATAAACGGGAATCTGGAATTCTCCCAATCGTGCTGCAAACAACTGAGTTACCATGCTCAGGCCGGCTTTCGCAACGCAATACTC
>DAOVVI010000052.1 GCA_030637245.1 Cyclobacteriaceae bacterium | reverse complement strand
GGAGAATTAGTTGGATTTAAAAGGAAAAGTCCAAAGCAAAACTGGCTTACAAAAAAAGACCTTCAGACTTTCCTCTATCTGGCAGGTTATGAGACCTATCGATCTGCCCGTCGGGTATTACTACCAATCAATATCCCGATTATTTCATGGTTTCTGAATAAATTTGTTGGACGATTGCCTTTGATCAATTACCTCTGCCTGAACCAATATGTATTTGCAAGACCGATCTGTAAATTACCGAAAAAAGAATATTCAACGACCATAGTCATTCCAGCAAGGAACGAGAGCGGAAATCTTGAAAATGCGCTGGAACGTATGCCAAAATTCGGTTCGAGGCAGGAGATCATTTTCATAGAAGGGAACTCCACAGACGATACCTGGGCGCAAATGCAAATGCTTCCTGAAAAATATCCTCTATGGGATATTAAAATTGGTCAACAAGCCGGCAAAGGAAAAGGAGATGCGGTAAGAAAAGGATTTTCCATGGCTACCGGGGATATTTTGATGATTCTTGATGCAGATCTGACCGTTCCACCGGAGGACCTTCCTTCCTTTTATTTTGCGCTTACAAAAAACAAAGGTGAATTTATCAATGGCTCACGACTTGTGTATCCAATGGAAAGAAACGCCATGAGATTGTTGAATCTTTTTGGAAATAAATTTTTCAGCATCATGTTTTCCTGGTTATTGGAGCAACCGATCAAAGATACGCTTTGCGGCACCAAAGTTATTTTCAAAAGCGACTATGAAAAATTGATTAAAAACCGGTCCTTTTTTGGCGAGTTTGACCCATTTGGAGATTTTGATCTAATTTTTGGCGCTTACAAACTGAATCTAAAAATTATTGATTTGCCGATCAGGTATAGGGAGCGTGTGTATGGAGATACGAATATTTCCAGGTTTAGTCATGGATTTTTGTTACTTAGAATGGTGGGTTATGCTGCCCGGAAAATTAAGTTTTATTAGTTTGGAAAATAATGATAGAAGGAGAAAATGAGAAAATGCGTGAATACCTGCCGGCCGAAGTCAATTAGCATTGCTTAGTTTCTCAGACATAGTTACTTCTCTGAAGTAATTAAATAGTGAGACACATTAAAGGCATGCAATTCATCATCTTCGATTATTTTAGCATTTAATCATTCAAGCATTTAATCATTTTCTTAAGACAACAAGAGAACCAATAATTCTAATATTGGATATTTTAAATGAGTAAAAAATCATATGATTCCCATTATTAACAAACTACCAATCACCAGGCTCAAACTAAGCATCGCCAGAATTTTATTTCATTTGGTAAAACCATTTTATGGAACTCAAAAAAGAATCATAAAGAGAAACGGAATCAACTTCGAAGTTGATATCACAGAAGGGCTTGACTTGTCGTTGTTTCTTTTTGGTAATTTTCAAAAACATGTCACAGAAAATGAATACCTGGATCTGCCTGAGGATGCGGTGATTTTTGATGTCGGCGCCAATGTTGGCATTATGTCATTGCATTTTGCAAAGAAAGCTCCAAAGGGAAAGGTATATGCTTTTGAACCCACACATTTTGCCTGGCAAAAACTTAAAAGGAACCTTGAATTAAATCAGGATATCGCTCAAAATATTCAAACGGTGCAGACGTTCGTCTCAAGTGAAGAAAAAAAGCAGGGTGAAATTAGGGCATATTCAAGCTGGAAAATAAATAAAGAGATAGGCTCGGATCAGCACCCTGTGCATGGAGGCAAAGTCATGTCAACGGAAGGTGTACCAAGTACCACCCTCGATAATTTCGTAAAAGAACAAAATATTGCCCGCCTTGATTTTATAAAAATAGATACGGATGGCCATGAATTTGATGTGCTTTTAGGGGCCGGGAAATCAATCAAGAAATTTAAACCTCAGCTAATTTTTGAACTCGGCCAATACGTGATGGAGGAAAGAAGCATTAGTTTCATGGATTATGAAGACTTTTTTAGCGGATTAGGCTACGTGTTATCTAATGCCGCAAATAACAAGCTTATTACAAATGCCAACTACGAAAAAATGGTTCCTGGAAAAGGGACCATTGATGTATTGGCATTGCCGGGGTAGCATTTTTGTACTTAAAGCTCTTGATTTTTTTTAAACCTGTTTATCAGTAAACGCTAAATTGTGTCAATGCTTGATAAAATCACGATTTCTTCACCTTGACGGCATTCATGCCTTTTAAACCACGCTCAAGCTCAAAAGTGACCATATCGTTTTCCATGATTTCCTCCAACAAACCATTGACATGTACAAAAAATTTCTCTTGAGTCCCGATTTCTTTAATGAAACCAAAGCCTTTAGAATGGTTGAAAAATTCAACCCTGCCTTTTCGTATTGCGTCAACCACCACCTCTTCTCTTTTAGGGACGCCAATTTCTATGCTTTTAGCATTGACTACCTTTTTCTTTTTCGGATCAGGAGGGGTGTCAGTGATGTTTCCATTTTCATCGACATAGGCCATCATGTTCTCCAGTCCGCCGCCTTCTGAGTTTGCCCTGCGTTCCTCTCGTTTTTGTTGTTTCTCCAGCTTTTTCTTTAAACGTTTTTTTTCTTTTTCTTTCTTGTTAAATGTTTCTTGTGATTTCATATTTCTTTTTTGTTCCGACTAGCCTTTGCTAATTACAATAAATTTAGTCCAAAATAAAATCTTTCTTTTCATTCTGTTAGTCAAATGATTATTCTGTTGTCAAAGCATGACTGCTGACATCCGGCTATGTTGCATAGTCGTCTTTGCAGAATCGATACAAATCTAATGGATTTAAATGGTTTTAAAACTATCTTATGTAAAGGATATTAATTGACCAAATGTTACACTCCTCCAATGGCAATATTCATCTAGATGAAAAAAAATGGCTGAACATAGTATTTTACTGCCCTCGAATATCAAATTATTGTGAGCTGTGAGAATTTGAAATCTGTTTCTAAACCGGAAGTTTTAAAAAAAATATTACGGTGTAATTTCAAACTTTACCCAGTGAGTGGGAATAACTTTTCGATAAACTATAAAAAAACCATGATTTTCAAGGATTTTCTATCCAGACAAAATATGCCTCTATTAGCTGTAAACGACTTTTTAATAGCTATTCATGTCTCAAATTACAAGGTGATACCCCTTCCGCCTATATTTTTCATAACCTAAGCTGAAACTGCCGTTAAAGCTATTGTGAGAAACGGGAAGTGAGTGAAAGCAGAAGCGAGAGAAATAGAGAAGTTGATGAGATTGAAGCAGGGGGAGAGATTACCGGATGCGAATTTTACGGATGAGGAGAAGATTTGATGAGATAAGGTTCGCATCCTTTTTAGAAAGCATTTAAAATAGTAATTCATTTTCATGGTTAGGTTGTCTGTTTAACGAAAATGCAAGTCGAAAGGCTTGCATTTTTTTTGGTTAAGAAAAATCGTTAAATGATTTTCAGGAGTCATAATTCGCCTTAAATTCATGAAATAATTTATAATAGTAAACCGTCATGAGAATTACAGATAAAACCAATCCTACAGAATACAGGGCAGTTGAAGACAGATATGATGAAATGACCTACCGAAGATGTGGACATAGCGGCATTTTATTGCCGGCGATTTCACTGGGTCTCTGGCATAATTTCGGATATCTCGATAACCTCGAAAAAGCAAGAAACACATTGAGATATGCCTTTGATTCTGGCATCACACATTTTGACCTGGCAAATAATTATGGCCCCCCTTATGGTTCTGCGGAGGAAAACTTTGGATTGTTACTAAAAAGAGATTTCATTAAATACAGGGATGAATTGATTATTTCGTCCAAGGCCGGTTTTGATATGTGGCCCGGGCCATACGGAAATTATGGCTCCAGAAAATATTTAGTGGCCAGTTGCGATCAAAGCCTGAAAAGAATGGGATTGGAATATGTCGATATTTTTTACCATCATCGGCCTGATCTCGACACACCACTGGAAGAGACCATGTCAGCATTGGATCATATCGTTCGGCAGGGAAAAGCGCTCTATGCTGGTATCTCCAATTATCCTGCTGACCTGGCTGAAAGGGCGGTTTGCATCTTAAAAGATCTTGGTACGCCATGTTTAATCCATCAGGCCAAATACTCCATGTTTGATCGATGGGTAGAAAGTGATTTGCTTGATATTCTCGATGATAATGGTATTGGTTGTATTGCTTTTTCACCCTTGGCACAGGGCATGCTCACTGACAAATACATCGATGGAATCCCGGATGATTCCAGAGCCGCAAAAGACATGACTTATTTAGAGATTGGCCAGGTAGAGGCTCAATTGCCTAAAATCAGGCAACTTCATGAAATAGCAAAAGAACGCGGACAAAAGCTTAGCCAGATGGCATTGAGTTGGTTATTGAAGGATGATCGTGTGACATCAGTTCTAATCGGAGCCAGTTCGGCAAAACAGCTTAATGGAAACCTCGAAGCTCTGGATAAACTTGAGTTTGATGAGGATGAAATAAGGAAGATTGATGAGGTTTTAGGTATCTAGGTATTATGTGGCAATAAATATAATTGTTTCTGGGTGCTTCTAGTTTCTGGGACCAGGACCCAGTACCTATATACTATTTCTTACTGGCATTAAACAGCTTTTCCTTTTCGTCTTTGGTGAGGCTGTCATACCCTCTTTCGGATATTTTGTCAAGGATCTTATCGATCTCTGCCTGGCTGTAGTTCGTATTTTTAGCACTAGCACCGGAAGAGCTCGTTGATTTGGCAGATGAAGATTTCTTCTGCCGGTGGCTAACCTTGATTGTAGGGCTTTTCACAAAAAAGCTTTTAATAAACTCCATGGATTTAAAGACCCAGGTTCCCATTTCAACACCTTTACTCAATTGCCTGGCATAGATAAATCCGATCAAAGCACCACCAAGGTGAGCAAGATTTCCTCCTGCGTTTGGTCCAATACTTCCCAAAAAAGAGATGAATAAATAAATACCAACAAGGTATTTTATTTTGACCGGTCCGAGAAATAAAAGAAAAAACTTGTGATCAGGCCAATAGGTTGCCGTTGCAACGGAAATAGCATAAACCGCAGCTGAAGCGCCAACCATACCGTCAAACATATTGATTCTTTCCGAATAATATGGTACCAGGTTATATACCAATAGATAGGTAGTGCCGCCTGCTATCGCTCCTATAATATAGAGGTTGATTAGCTTCTGGGATCCAAGAAAATCGACAAATACCCTACCAAACCAATAGAGAACCAGCATATTCATAATGATATGCCATAAATTATTAAAGCTATGCGCGAAAGCATAGGTGATGATTGTCCATGGTCTTAGGATGAATTCCCCAAATGGAGCAGGAATAGTAAACTGTTTATAAGCAATTGTAAATAGGTTGTCAACTCCCACAATGCTGGAAAAAACAGCAATTATCCCAAGAATTACAAAAATAGCAACGTTGAGAATAATAAGCTGAATAAGCCCGTTATTTTGTTTATTCCACGCGTCTTTAAAATCGTCTAATATTGTATGCATCCTTCTTAAAAAAACTTTTTCCTATCCTTTTGCCAATACTTTAATAATATAAACGCAACCAGCATTCCACTCAGGTGGGCAAAATGTGCTACGTTATCGCCTGCCCCCCGGTGAATACCACTAAATAGCTCAAATAATCCATAGATGGCTACGAAATACTTTGCCTTTATCGGTATTGGAGGGAACAATAGCATTAAGGTTGTATTCGGGAAGAGCATCCCAAAAGCCAGCAAAATGCCAAATATCGCACCTGAAGCTCCAACCATTTGCGAGTTGCTTTTCATGTATAGTACCTGCTGAAGGGTTTGTTTGCTATCATTAATGTAGGAAGCATTTTCCGGGTGGTCACTATAGTCGTAGATAAAACTATTTAGTTCGGGATTGCGTGCGATGTCTATATTTGCTTTCTTTTCTAATAAATGCTTGAATTCTCCAGGGCTTGGTTGTTCGTTATATTTTTCTACAGCTTTAGAAAAATTATTCGTCTCTATAAAGTTTATTCCGGAGTATAGGATGCCGGCTCCAACACCGGTCACAATATAAAAAATCAGGAACCGTTTTGGTCCCCAAAATTGTTCTAAAAGCGGACCAAAAATAAACAGGCCAAACATATTACTGAGTAAATGCATAGTGCTTCCATGCAAAAACATGTAGGTGAAAAACTGAAAAGGCAAGAAGTACTCGCTATGCAAATTCCTCAGACTTAAATACTCATTGATATTTAGCTTCAGAAATGAGCTTATGAAGTATAAGCCAACGTTAACAATAAGTAAGTTTCTTACAATCGGTGTAACTCTTCCAAACATTATGGTTTTATATTAAATATGTCTTCAATTTTTTCGAGCCCAAATATATAATAAATCAATCGACCATTAGGAGAATAATTTGGATTTTTGCAAGCAAACAGATGATCAACAATGCTTTTCATCTCTTCAGTGGCGAGCTTTCTTCCTCTTTTTATTCCGGAATTAGTTGCCATGGATCTGGCAAGGTTTTCGATATTACTGCTTTTATACTCAAGGAAATTTTTTTTGTAGTCCTCCAAAACTCCATTAAAAATTTCTCTCCCTGAATCAACTTCGATCAATGAGGGAACACCATTAATGACTATTGCATTTTCTCCAAAGTATTCAAAGGCAAAACCAACACCCTTTATCTCCTTTTCCAATTCCTTAACGAGAGAAAAGTCGGAAGGGTTCATTTCCAGGGTTTCCGGGAAAAGCAACTGTTGTGAACTTCCACTGTTTTTTTCAAGTATCTTAATATAGCGCTCATAGTAAATCCGTTCATGAGCAGATTGCTGATCAATGAGCATCAGACCGGACTTTACAGGTGTAACGACATAGGAAAGATGAAATTGAAATATATTTTGCTTATTACTATCTCCCTCCTGATGGATGTGCTCATCCATTTTGTTTATGGCGCTTTCAAAAGTTAATGATAAAGGATTGCCTTGAGCGGCCAGCTCTCTTTTTACCTCAGCTTCAATGGTTTCATTATCCAAGGCGCCGGCATAAAGCTGCTCCCAGTTTTTCAGATTGGAACTATCTTTGTCGATGTTTTTAAATTGCGAATATTCCCGTTCAGAAGTTGACAGCCCTGATGAAGCCGATATTTTTGCCGTATGCAACCTGAAGTTCGTATCAACGCCAAAGTCGAGGGACGGCGTAATATTGAAACTGCCCAATGTTTTTTTGACTGATATTTTAATCAGACTATATATGCTACGTTCATCATCAAACTTTATTTCTGTTTTTGTTGGATGGACATTGACATCTATACGCTTTGGATCGATTTCTATAAACAGCACAAAGAAAGGAAAAGTCCCTTCTGGTATCAATCCTTCATAAGCGGAAACCACCGCATGATTTAGATAATTACTTTTAATAAACCGGTTATTGACAAAGAAAAACTGCTCTCCTCTGGATTTTTTCACAAAATCCGCTTTGCCGATATATCCTTTTAGTGAAACCTCTTCTGTCTTCTCTTCACATGGCACAAGCTGCGCTCTATAATTCTTTCCAAACAGGCCGACAATCCTTTGGCTCAGTTTACCCGGATTTAGCTTATAAACTTCAATATCATTTTGATGGAATTTGAATGCTTTTTCAGGATTAGCAAGTGCCAACCTATGAAATTCATCCATGATATGCCTCAGCTCCACCGGATTGGATTTCAGAAAATTCCTCCTTGCCGGAACATTGAAAAATAAATTTTTGACAAGTATTGTCGTGCCCTGCTTGCAAGAGGTGTTGTGCTGTCCTTTAAAATGGGAACCATCTATTGCGATAGAAGTGCCAATTTCTTCATCGACCGGTCTGGTTTTCATCTCTACCTGTGCCACTGCCGATATTGAAGGCAATGCCTCTCCGCGAAATCCCATGGTTTTAATAGAAAACAGATCTTCAGACTTTTGTATTTTACTGGTGGCATGCCGTTCAAAACTCATTCTGGCATCAGTTTCTGACATGCCTTTGCCATCATCTACAATTTGTATCAGACTTTTCCCTGCATCTTTTACTAACAAGGTTATTGAACTTGCCCCTGCATCAACTGAGTTTTCTATTAATTCTTTTACCACAGAAGCCGGCCGTT
>DAOVVI010000101.1 GCA_030637245.1 Cyclobacteriaceae bacterium | reverse complement strand
TTCGCACCTGGCAGGCAGATGTGGGTAATATCATAAAAAAAGGTGAAAATGAATTGAGGGTATATTTCCATTCTCCCATAAAAAAAACCGAGCTAATTTATGACAGTCTGACCTATACAATCCCGGTCAGCTCCAATGATCTGTCAGACAAAAAACTAAGAATTTTCACCAGGAAGGCACCATATCATTTTGGATGGGATTGGGGCCCGCGATTTGTGACTTCAGGAATATGGAGGCCGGTTGTGTTAAAAGCCTGGAATACTGCGATTATAAAAGAGGCCTATATCCAACAAAAGTCATTGACTAAGGAATCTTGCTCCCTCCTCGCGCATCTTGAATACGAAGTTACAAAACCATTTATTGGCGATATTGAAATTTTTATAGATGGAGTAACTGTAAAAAGATCCACCGTCGATCTGCCTTATGGATTTCTAAAGGATAACATTGCTTTTTCAATTGAAAATCCTGAATGGTGGTGGCCAAATAGAATGGGGAATCAAAAGCTTTATGAGATTGAGATCCTACTTAAAAAAGATGGTGAAATTATACATTCCAAAAAGATCAGAACCGGATTGCGAAATATCGAATTGGTTCAGGATGACGACAAGCATGGGGCCGGCTTTTATTTTAAAGTAAATGGAAAGCCGGTATTCATGAAAGGCGCTAATTATATTCCACAGGATAATTTCCTGCCAAGAGTGACTCCTGAAAGATATGAACACATTCTTCAGTCGGCGGCAGACGCCAATATGAATATGATAAGGGTTTGGGGTGGTGGCGTCTATGAAAATGATATTTTCTATGAGTTGTGTGATGAAAAAGGATTACTCGTCTGGCAGGATTTTATGTTTGCTTGCGCCATGTACCCGGGGGATGAAGCATTTCTGGAAAATGTAAAAAAAGAGGCGGAAGAAAATGTAAAAAGACTGAGACACCACCCAAGCATTGCCTTGTGGTGTGGAAATAATGAAATTCTCATGATGTGGGAAGAATGGAGAAATAATGCTAATGAAGAAGGCAACCAGATCCCGTTATGGAAAAATCAGAAAGATTCCATGAAAATTGTTCTGTCTTATCGGGATATTTTCAAAGACGTTCTTCCAAAGGCTGTAATAACTCATGGACTAGGAATTCCATATTGGGAATCCAGCCCTTCTTCCAAAGGAGGAGAGTTTGCAGATTGGAAAAGTGGCGATTCGCATTATTGGGGTGTCTGGTGGGGACAGGAGCCTTTTGAGGAATATCGAAATAATATTGGACGGTTTATGAGCGAATACGGATTTCAATCCTTCCCGGAATTGAATACCGTAAAGTCCTTTACAGAAGAAGGAGACAGGGATATTTATTCCAACGTCATGAAAGCTCATCAGCGTTCTTCCATTGGCAATGAGACTATTGTGAACTATATGCAAAATCACTTTAATAACCCTGTGGATTTTGAAAGCTTATTGTATGCCGGTCAACTACTACAGGCTGAAGGAGTAAAAGTAGCGATGGAGGCGCATCGCATCAACAAGCCATATAATATGGGTAGTCTTATCTGGCAGTTGGATGACTGCTGGCCAGCGGCTTCATGGTCCGGCATCGATTATTATGGACGTTGGAAGGCACTACATTATTATACCAAAAGAGCCTTTAACGATGTCATAGTAGCCTTTGACGCGAATAGCGATAAAATAAAAATTCATGCCGTAACCGATCTGTATGAAGATCTAAAAGCCAGGTTGACTGTAGAATTAATTAATCTTAATGGTAAGATACTTCTGTCTGAAGAGCGGAAGATTAAAGTGAAAGCAAATTCCAGTGAAGAGGTATGGAAAGGATCGATGAGAGAATTATTGAAAAAACAGAAGAAAAGTGAGGTATATCTCAGGGCAAAAATTGAAACAGACACGATAGTAGTTTCCGAAAATATTTTCTTGTTTGTTCCTCATAAAGATTTGAAACTTGAAAACCCAAGTATAAAATATGATTTTATTGAAAAAGACGGAAAGCTTTTTATCGAACTTAACTCCAGTAAAGCAGCCTTTGGTGTTTGTTTTGATTATGGAAATCTCAACATCCTTTTTTCAGACAATTACTTTACGCTCCATGCTAAAGAACCAAAATTGGTTGAAATAATTAGTGATACAGAAGCTTTTGAAATTAAGAATATGTTGTCTGTAAAATCTTTGGCTGATAGTTATATGCCTTAGGCCCACGAGTTTTAGGGTTTGATTTTCAAAAATGCTATACTTGTGTTATTTCAAACCAAGCTAATATGCTTTCAATCTTAGAATCTTTCCAGCTCAATCCTGAACAATGGTTTTGGGTGATTTTATGTGCACTCTTTGTAGGAATGGCCAAAACAGGCATTGCGGGTGTAGGAATGCTCATAGTTCCCATTTTAGCAACCATCTTCGGTGGAAAAACCAGTACTGGAATTCTGCTTCCTATGTTGTGTATTGCAGATGTTTTTGCAGTTTCATATTATCATCGCCATGCCGAGTGGAAATATATCTGGAAACTTATGCCAAGTACTGTGGCAGGCGTGCTTGTTGGACTTTATGTGGGAAGTCTGGTAAATGACCAGCAATTCAAGCTGCTCATGGCATGTATTATTCTTGTCGGACTGGTTATTATGGTATGGCGGGAACGGAAAAATACGGAAACTGCCATTCCTCACAATTGGATGTTTTCATCTATTGCTGGCCTTCTTGGAGGATTTTCAACGATGATAGGCAATGCTGCAGGACCTGTGATGGCCATTTATTTTTTATCCATGATGCTCCCGAAAAACAGCTTCATCGGAACAGGAGCCTGGTTTTTCCTGATTATTAATCTATTCAAAGTACCATTTCACATTTCCGTATGGAAGACGATTGATTTGAATACGTTTGTACTGGATTTAGCGATGTTTCCTGCGATAATGATTGGGGCTATCCTGGGATTTAAATTGGTGAAACTCATCCCGGAGAAACCATACAGGATATTTATTATAGCCTCTACGGCTCTGGCTGCAATTAAGTTATTCTTTTAAAAAAGAAAAGCGGAACGAGGTGCTCCGCTATTCAACCTAACTACCAACCACACAATATATTAAGTTTAACTTTAGCTCTTTATTAATGGAAAATAGGCGCTGCGCTTAATTTCAAAAAATTCCTATTCAAGGTAAATAAGCACAGCTACCAGATTCCAATATGTTGAAAACCTATCCCTGCTCTTCATTCAACCTCACAGCCTTCTCTACTTCTTCCCTACTTCCAACTGCTCGTCTCCTTCGCTCTTTTGCCTCTTCTTTCTTCTCAGGTTCTCATCAGGAGTTTCCTAAATCTCTCTAAGTCTCCTAATACACGCTTTTTATCACCACCACTATTCCTAATCTCGCTACTTTGGTTCATATCCTAGAGAAAGATGTTCCACCATCGCTTATCACTCCGATTTCTTCCCTGCTTCCTCTAACCTCTTTCTCTTCGATCTCTCAACCAAGTTCAATTGCCTAATATGCCAAAAACATGCTAAATTTATATTATGCTGTAAACCAGAAGTTTACATTACGAGACAAGAGCGACAATATCCCAGGGAGGGACAGCATTCCCGTTTTGGGAAAATAGTATAAAAAGATCCAATAAAAAGCATTGTTTGTAACTTTCAGAAATATCTTTAATCAAAGTATAGATTCACGTGTTCATTCTAATCGGAACACGGTTAAGTAATATTTATAATTAGGTGAATTATAAAATAAAGTAGATTTAATGATTGTGAAAAAATTCTTAATGATATTTTATCGGCGTCTGTAACATTTCAAATCAGGCAGTCATTGTTGTAAATACCATCCTTAACAAAAAATCTATTGCCATCCATTTTCCCCTCTCTTGGCCAAGTCTGTGACTTGTGTCAAAATATGAACTGTAAGGACTGTGACCTGTTCTTTACTTCCTATCATTCTATAATATGTACATCAATCAATCCTTTCGATCTGTTGTAGTTTTCGCACTACTATATACGTATTTTTCCGGCCTTTCTACTATTCTTTTTTCAAATGGGCTGATGAAATGGAACACATCTTGAATTCTGATTTTGTACTTAATACTCATCTTCTGTCTTTTGCTGTATGAATCCAAGTTGAAAACTCCGCTTCTCATTGATCAGTCACAAAGTCACAGACTTGCGCCAGTAGGGGGCATTTTCACGGATTTATAATGCTTTATTGCCTGTTTTAGCAAGTAGTGCCGCCATGTATTTTTGTTGGTTTCTCCTCGGTGCTATTGGATTTCAGATATCATAGAAATCCCATAATCATATAAATCATAATTCAGACATTTTCATGGATTCTGAATGCTTTTTGAGATTGGGAAAACGGTACGATCTACAAGCTCGCACCAGTAGGTCCGAGTTGAAAACTCTACTTTCATTGATTAGTCACAAGTCACAGACTTGCGCCAGCAGGGAACCATACATCTGGGGATTCATTACTCTGGTTCAATATTTTAAGCCCAAAGTAAAACCAATAAAATCTGTTTTGGAATTTACATATTCTGAAGCCCAACCGTAACCTGGGCGAAAATAATAATTTCGGAGTTTTCCTCGATATTTTTCGTATCTGCATTGTGCATATAAGCCCAACTTTTTCGTCAATTCATAGGAGAACTCAACACCAATTAAAAATCCATATTGATAAGTTCGCTGTTGAATTGCGTCGCCCTCCACCTCCTCGCGAATAACATTTTTAGCTTCATGACGATACCAATTATTATAAGCAATACCTAACTGCAAAGAAGGCTTAATTTTTTTTACTGGATAAGTATATTTAATTGAAAAAGGAACTTTCATATAGGACAAATCGAAATAAGACGAATCAAAAACATATTTGCCATTCTGAAATATTAAATCAAGTTGAAGACTGAATCTTTCACTAATATTCGGATCCATGACATTTAAAAATAAGCCAAATAATAAATCATTGCTATTCGAAAAATCATTGTTCATTCCATTAAAAAATTCACTTTCAAGAGAAAAACTTGAAATAGAAAAGCCCGTGTACAGACCAAAATCAAAATTTACTCTGGTTTTATTTTTCGCATATATCACACATTCATATTCAGTGCAAACATCATTATGATAATCTCGAGCAATATCAATCATGGAGTTTGGATTCAGTTGCAAATTTTCCACTTTACCTAAAGTGGTGGGGCTATCCTGAAAGAGATAACGCAAAACCTGAGCGTACTCTTTTTTATATTTGGAATAAGCGCCATATTCGGTTTGGATTTCAACTCGGGAATTTTTTAACTCAAAAATTTTCCCTATGGCGTTACGTATCAGGAAAAACGACTCATTGTTTGCGGAATAATAAAATACATCTACAATACCATCAATTAATTGTTCGATAAAATACTTTCTAATATTGCCATCTATTTCAACCTCCATTGACACATATAAATTAGCATCACTAAATCTAAATGATTTAATTTCTTCTGGTGAATAGTACTCTGCTTTTGAGTCCAAATCGCTTTTGAAATTGATTTTTTTTAAACTCTTGATATTCCATTTATAATTAATATAACCTGATATCGTGTCATTAGAAAAATTTATAATATACCCTTCTCGATAATCAGATTGTGCGTAAATGCTCCCAATACTAAAAATAAATAGTAAGTTAAAAAGTAGCCTCTTTTTCATGACTTGACATGGGTTTGTTAGTAAAAATGAATTATTTGCGTACTAAAAAATTTATACTTCAATAAAAAGTTATGTAACTAGCGAACGCTCAAAAAATATTGCCGTAAATACGATATTTTCATTAAGACATCCTAGTCTTTACCACAATCTGGCGCAAGTATTTGACCTTTTTCCCTCCCCTCCGAGTCACTCGATAGAGGACTTGAAGGAGGTTACTTCTGACTCCTAACTTTTCGCACATGACAGGTTGTCAATATGAGCAAGAGGATTATACCGTTTATTGTCGGATCAAAAACATTATAAGATAACAATCATGACAATTCGGCCTGAATAACGTTTTAGTACTATATTTGCAAAACAAAGTGAAACATATTGAATTCAAATAATTAAAATTATGGCAAAACCAATTGAAATTACAGATTCAAATTATAGTGAAATATTGGCGTCAAATCAGCCGGTACTTGTTGATTTTTGGGCAGAATGGTGTGGCCCATGCAAAATGATTGGTCCTGTTGTAGAGCAATTAGCCGGTGAATATGAAGGGAAAGCAGTTATTGGTAAAGTAGATGTGGATGCCAATCCTGAAATTTCAGTCAAAT
>DAOVVI010000490.1 GCA_030637245.1 Cyclobacteriaceae bacterium | reverse complement strand
TTGATATGGTTCAGGTGAAATGCCCTGTGATTTTTACCACCTCATATGACCAGTATGCCATCAGGGCGTTCAAGGTAAATAGCATCGATTATCTATTAAAACCGTTGGATCCTGGAGAACTTTATAATGCGATCAATAAATTTGATTTTCTAGCAAAAAGTTATACAGAAAAGTCATCACCTGAGTCTGGTGCGTTGCAGGAAGCGATTCAAATGCTTAAACAAAAGTCTTTTAAAGAGAGATTTATGGTAAAGGTTGGTGAGCATATTAAGTCAATAAATGTGAATGAAATAGATCATTTTATTAGTCTGGAAAAAGCGACTTTTGCCCATACAACTGATAATAAAAAATTCTTACTGGACTACACCCTCGACCAATTGATGGATATGATTGATCCAAGAAGATTTTTTCGTATTAACAGAAAATATATAATTTCCATTGATGGATTTACAGATATCATTTCTTATTCTACCAATCGACTAAAAATTCACCTCAAAAATAAGAGTACGATGGACGCAATCGTAAGTCGGGAACGGGTTCAGGATTTCAAAAAGTGGTTGGATCGTTAATTATTCTGCAAAAATTTATATTTTCTTTTAGAGAAAAATAAGATTTTCAAACCATCATTGGTGATGATTTCATAAATTGTCTAGCATTATTTTTTAATTTATACAGATCGTAAATATCTACTATAATGAACACTCCTAACCGTAGAAATTTTATTAAACAATCAGCTGGTCTGGCAGCTTCTTTAGGCCTGGCAAATATTCCATTTTCAAATATTTATGCAAAAAGAAAAAAAGTTGCAGCTAACGATAAAGTCACCCTTGGACTCGTTGGATTGCGAGGAGTAAATTGGGCCAATTTGAGGTCGCATCTGAAAATTGACGGCGTGGAATGCGCAGCGCTTTGCGATGTTGATGAGACCATATTAAATAATCGGGCTGCTGAATTGGAAAAGATGACAGGGAAGAAGGCAGATCTTTATGGGGATTTCAGAAAGATGCTTGAGCGGGATGACATTGACGCAATATTGGTGGGCACTCCGGATCACTGGCATACATTGGGAGTCATTTATGCTATGGAATCCGGGAAAGATGTTTATGTAGAAAAACCATTAGCAAATTCAATTGAAGAATGTCTGGTACTTGAAAAAGCTGTAAACAGATACAATAAGGTAGTTCAGGTTGGGCAACAACAACGAAGTGGACAGCATTGGAATGACGCCAAGGATTTTGTGCAATCCGGGAAGCTTGGAAAAATTTCAAGTGTAAAAGCATTCCTAAATTATGGGAATAGTAAGGAATTAGTAAAAGTACCTGATGGATCTGTACCTGAAGGAGTGGTTTACAATATGTGGCTGGGGCCTGCATCAAAGAGGCCATTCAATAAAAACAGGTTTCATGGAACCTGGAGATATTTTTGGGATTACGGAGGAGGAATTATGACCGATTGGGGAGTGCACTTGATAGATATGGTGTTGTTATTTATGGATGTGGGGGTGCCAAATTCTGTATTATCGTCTGGAGGAAAATTTACCTTCCCAAATGGCGCAATGGAAACGCCGGACAATCAGATCGCAATTTATGAATTCGATAATTTCATCATGTCGTGGGAACACACACAGGGAATTGGATACTGGCCCTATGGGAAGCATCATGGTGTAGCAGTTTATGGAGAAAATGGCCTTTTACTCATTGACAGACAGGGTTGGGAAGTCAGGGCAAATCAGGAATATTCTGAAGAAAAAAGAGAGCATATCAATAGGATGGATCCGGTGGAACTTCAAAAGCCACAGGGTAATTCGCGCGATTTGCATGCACTGAATTTTATTGATTGCATAAAATCAAGAGAGAAACCCGCATGTGACATTAGTATTGGAGTTAATACGGCTATTAATGCACATTTGGGAAATATTGCCTACAGGCTGGGCAGGAAGGTGTATTGGGATCACGATAAAAAGGAATTTATTAATGATGCGAAAGCCAATGAATTGGCTAAAGCAAAATACCGCAGCCCATGGGAATTGCCGAAACTTTAAATGAGTGTTTTTAAATAATCAAGCGAATCTGTAATGGTCGGATTATTGACAATTTTTCGCTGTATGGTCACATTTGAAAGCACTAAGCCTGATTTGCGTCTATTGGAAGAATTGATGGAATCAAAGTATAATTCATAAACCAGTGAAGGTTTAAGGGTTCTGACAGGGCCAAACCTTTCGATGGTATTTTCTTTTATAAAATCTATCATTTCATGCAGATCAATTGAATTTGAGAACTGAGAAACTTTTGCAATAGGAATAAATTCTCCTTGATGACTCAATCCAAAAGTCATGGATTTAATACCTGAATTTTCTAAACTGTCTAATTCAACATAGATCAGGGCAGCCTTAACGGAATAGGAATCTGCTTTCCAAAAATAGTATTGATCAGCTTTGCCCTTCTTTTTTATTAATTCTCCTAAAAAGCCTGACTGTCTGCATTTTTGGTGTACTGAAATAAGCTCATCCCAGGATGAAAACTCAATATTTTTCCTTGATTCAAAATTGTTTTGTTTGCTAAAATGATCATCGAATAACTCATTATAATTAATGGGAGCTTTACTGTCGAAGTCC
>DAOVVI010000164.1 GCA_030637245.1 Cyclobacteriaceae bacterium | reverse complement strand
GCATATCAAATTCCTCACTTCTAATCACCATTGGTTTATCAGCCAATACATTAATCCCAGCCTCAATAGTCTCTTTGATATATTCCGTTTTCTTAGCATTGTTTCCCGAAACCACCATGATATTCCCTGGTTTATCCTGAATCATCTTTTCGAAAAAGTTTGGTCCGGCGTAAACTTCTTCAATCCAATTTGTTGGATTTTCTGCCCTGGCATTGAATCCCTTAATACGATTCAAATGATCCTGAACATCAGATCCATCAGGAGCATAAACATATACGGTTGGATCAACGTCTTCCAACTCCATCTTTTGCACCAGAGCTGCGTGAAAGTGTCCCGGATCAAGCGTCATAAATTGAAAGGGTGCTGTAGTTGCTTCATTTTCCATGGATTCTTTTTTTTGTGATGAACAAGAAAGTATTGCTGCTATTGAAAATAATATGATGATTAGGTTTATGTATCTCATGAGTGTAAAAGTAAAATGATTAAAAAATAACGATTGATAATTTAAGTTGCCAAATTACGAATAATTGATGAATTATGGGTTTTAGTGAGCTATTTGATCTTTGAATAAAATAGTTGAAATTCTGAGGGTATAAAAGAGTCTAAAATTATCAATTCATCAAAATTCCCATCATATTTTTATCAATTTAACACCTCCAACATCTCCATTTAAAATATTTGCATTTATTTCATGCAAACTTTTAGAATATTTAAATCATTATATTACTTTTACACCCGATTTTCAATAAAAACAGATATTATCTATAAAATTTACAAGTTGTTACTTCTAAAAATGGAAGGTCAATTTTCTAGCTATGAATATTAATAAATGGTATCTGAAATCAAAAGGTTAATATTGAGAATTATGAAATTACAACATTATCAAATATAATATCAAAATAAAATGTGTGGAATAGTAGGAGTTTTTGATCTTAAAATTGAGTCTCAAAAATTGAGACCCCAGGTTCTTCAAATGGCTAAAAGACTTCGTCACAGGGGTCCGGACTGGTCAGGTATTTATTGTGGTGAAAAGGCTGTTTTGGCTCATGAACGACTTTCTATTGTTGATGTTCAATCGGGCAATCAACCATTATACAGTAAAGACAAAAAACATATCTTAGCTGTAAACGGTGAAATCTACAATCACGAGGACTTAAGGAATAATCTTAATGGCTCCTATGAATTCCAGACACATTCAGATTGTGAAGTAATTCTGCCGCTATACAGAAAAAAGGGTATTGACTTTTTAGAAGACCTGAACGGGATTTTTGCTTTTGCATTATATGATGAAGTAAAAGATACGTACCTGATTGCCAGGGATCATATCGGGATTATACCACTTTATATGGGTTGGGATCAATATGGTAATTTCTATGTGGCCTCTGAATTGAAGGCACTTGAAGGCATCTGCAATAAAATCCTTGAATTTATGCCGGGGCATTACATGACCAGTGATAAGCCAGGAGAATTGATCCGCTGGTATAGCAGAGATTGGGAGGAATTTGAAGCTGTAAAAGATAATCCGACAAGTTTAGATGATCTTCGCAATGCTTTGGAAGCTGCGGTACATCGTCAGCTCATGTCAGATGTGCCTTACGGTGTACTTTTATCCGGGGGGCTTGACTCTTCTGTAATTTCTGCTATTGCTAAAAAATTCGCTGCAAAACGAGTTGAGACCCATGATCAAAGCGCTGCATGGTGGCCACAATTACACTCTTTTGCAGTAGGGTTGATAGGATCTCCCGATTTGGCAGCAGCACAAAAGGTAGCTGATCATATTGATACGGTTCATCACGAAGTTCATTTTACTGTCCAGGAAGGAATAGATGCTCTGAGAGATGTGATTTATCACCTGGAAACCTATGACGTCACTACTATAAGAGCATCCACTCCAATGTATCTACTGGCCAGGGTTATAAAATCAATGGGAGTAAAAATGGTTCTATCAGGCGAAGGTGCAGATGAGTTGTTTGGGGGATATTTATATTTCCACAAAGCTCCAAACGCCCAGGCATTCCATGAAGAAACCAATAGAAAATTAAGCAAACTCCACATGTACGATTGCCTGAGAGCTAACAAATCTCTGGCCTCCTGGGGAGTGGAAGGTAGAGTTCCATTCCTTGATAAGGAGTTTATCGATGTGGCGATGAGACTCAATCCTGAGGATAAGCTCATTCAAAATGGTAGAATTGAAAAATGGGTCGTCAGAAAAGCTTTCGAAGATTATCTTCCAAAAGAAGTCGCCTGGAGACAGAAAGAGCAATTCTCAGATGGAGTTGGCTACAACTGGATCGATACACTAAAAGAACTCACGAACGAACGAATATCAGACGATGAATTGACAAATGCGAAGTACAGGTTCCCTATCAATCCTCCAATGTCAAAGGAAGAATATTATTACAGAACTATATTTGAAGAGCATTTCCCATCAGATTCTGCTGCGGCGTGCGTGCCTTCCGTACCTTCTGTAGCATGCAGTACACCGGAAGCTTTAGCCTGGGATGAAAGTTTACAAAACGCCAACGATCCTTCAGGAAGAGCTGTGAAAAATGTGCATGTAGAGAGCTATTAACATTCAGGTTCCTGGTTTAAACCTGCCAACCGGATCATGATTTAAGGTTTAACAGTATGAAAATTCAAAATTTGAATAAATTCATTCTATCTTTATTCTGACAAATTGGCTATTATGAAAAAAGGATTTCTTATCACCTTACTAAACAACTTTTCAATTGTTTTTACCATAATTGGAATTACAGCTACGATTTATTTATCCTGTTTCTTTATTCCGGATTACCTGGTAGAAAAGGAAGAAAGTAAAATAAAAGGTGTAAGTGAAGAGTTGATTTCTGATCTGAGCAAATTATTAATTTCCGGAAATGAAATTGAACTAAGTGCTATTAATTCCATGATTAAAGGAAAGGAAATTAAAGCCGGCATTGAATACCCTTATTCCATCAAAGAATTATTAATACAAACCCAGGAATCGGTTTTTGCGAATGAACTTATCCCGGGTGAGGTGAAAAATCTATTGAATTTGAAATTAGAAGGATTGCTAACCTCACTATCAACTACAACCTCATATGATGATCCAGATGAAAAAAAGGATGCTACATTTAAGAAGATAATAAAAAATAACAAAGTAAAAATCTACCTGGTTGCCTCACTCGGAATATTATTAAGCTTATTTGGCATTTATAGCCTCTATTATCAATATCATCTCAACAAAAGAGTTTATTTGAAATCGCTTTTTGAAGAAAACAAAGTGGCTTTAGAGCAGCATATAAGAGTTAATTTGAATTTTGAACTGGTAGTTGCAAATGCATTGAAAAGTCTGAAAATGAAGTATAATGCATTTATTGATAAACAAAACAAGGCCGACCTCAATCTAAAAACAGAATCTGGCAAAACCATTTATATCAAATCCAGACACTGGCAAATTGGTGAGCAGATAGACCAGGATTTTATTGAGAAATTCATACAACTCGTCGTAACCAACAAAGCAAATGGTATTTTCATTACCAATATTGAGAATAAGCAAGCTTTAACGCTTTTTGATGAACACAATAAAAATAAATCCAACTATAAAATTTATATGATTGTTGGAGACACGATGGAAGAACTCAAAGCAATGCTGATGAATTCCATGAATCGTATCGAGAAAGAGAAATAGAAATAGAATTCTATCTCATGGGATATATCCTTTTCCTCAAAATTGAAAAAAATCCAATAGGTCTAAATGTTGCATCGACTTTTGCCTGTGTAGGTCGTTGGACCAGTAAAGATCATTTTGAAAAATTCTTTATATAATCCCGTAAAATGTAAAACGCAGGGTTTGCCATTCCTCCATGATTAAATCCATCCAATTCATACAACAAGGTATTTTCATGACCAATTACTTTCATCATGCGATACATATAGGCATTTTCCTCATACCTGCCAAGCATTTCCAATTCCCGGTCACCTGTAATTAAAATCAATGGCGGAGCGTCTTTTCTGATATGGAATATAGGCGCCAACTCGTCTACAACCACCTGTGTTCCATTTATCCCTCGCTCCTCTCTCACGGTGAAGTGAGTAATTGTGTGACCGCTAAACGGAATTAGCGCAGCAATAGAATTTGCATCAACTCCATACTTTTGCAAATAAGATTTATCCAGGCCAATCATGCTTGTGAGATAACCTCCGGCAGAATGACCTGAGATAAATATTCGCTTCACATCGCCCCCATACTTTTCAATATGATTAAAAATCCATGCTGCAGCCGCTGCCGCATCATCAATATAGGCCGGACTTTTTACTTTTGGGAATAATCTGTAATTAACAGCAACCACTGCAAAACCTTGCTTCTTCAAGGAACCGGGAATTGATTTGTTTCCTGCTCTTAAGCCTCCTCCATGAAACCAGATTACGGTACTAAAGCCTTCTTCATCTTTAGGATAGTACACATCCAATCTACACCTTTCCCTCATATACTCAGTTATTTCTCCATTGCGATAAAGAATATCATTTTCCTCAAGATAGATAGCCCCATCTGATGGATTTTGAGTATATCCTAATATATAAGCAGTTATAAATAAAATCAGAAACAAGGATCGTCGAAAGATTAGCAGGGTTTTCATCATGTTTATTATTCATTAAATAGCTGGTGAATTAATTCAGAAATTAAAATAAATGATACGATTTAAAAATTAGCCAAACATATCTACAATTTATATGCATGTTAACGTTAATCTAAGTAATTTTGCAGAATATTTGAGGGATTTGATAATTAACATTCAAGACAGGTACTATATCATTAGGAAGCATCTGTTTTAATTTTTTTAAAGTCAATTATAAACATCCTTTAATTTGATTTCGGTGACCTATTCCAGTATAGGTATTAAATTGATAGAAACTGTTTACTTATGAATTGTTGAACAGTAATTAAAATGCTAAAAGTGAAATATCATTTTGAAGTATTTTTTTAGCAACAAGGTGTAGAATATTTATTTGACATGACAAAAGTTTTAATTTGGACGATTTCAATACTAATAGTTGGTGCTATTGTAACTGCTGTAATATTGAAAAATCCACTAACCCCTACAGTGAAATCAAGCGATTTAGAAACGGCAAAAGTCGAGATCGGCACAGTATTAAAAACAGTACCTGCAAAAGGTATTGTGGAACCTGAAAATGAAGTTTTATTGCTGAGCCCATCTTCCTCAATTATCAGGTCAATGCAAAAAGATGTTGGCAGTGAAGTAGAGAGGGGTGAAATCATATTAAGACTGGATGATAAGTCGATACGAGATCAAATTGAAGATATCGAAGATCAGATAGAAGTAAAAAATAATAACCTTGAAAAAACGCTCCTTAGTGCAAGGAACATTCGTGTTGATCTGGATTATAATGTTGAAGTAAAAAAACTTAAAATCGCTTCAATAAAGTCTGAACTTGTTGATCAGGAACAACTATT
>DAOVVI010000299.1 GCA_030637245.1 Cyclobacteriaceae bacterium | reverse complement strand
GACAACTCCAAGTCATAAACTGACTTCATCCATAATAGCCCAGGAAAAATTGGGCTGGAGATTGGGAATTGCAGCATATTCATTTAAAGACAACACACTCTTTGAGACAATAGACAAAGCAGCAGAATTAGGTGTTTGGTATTTGGATGGAATGAATGTTCAGAAAGTAAGTTCAGATATCAATAAAAACTTTGACCAACATTTGAACTATGAAGAATTGCTTACAATCAGGAAAAAACTTATTGATAAAGGAGTTTCAATTACAAACTACTACATCCATGATATTCCTGCTGATGAAGATGCTTGTAAAAAGATTTTTGAATTTGGTAAAACTATGGGTATTGAATCATTTATTTCAGAACCAAAGCCCGAGGCGCTGGATATGATTGAAAAATATTGTATCAAGTACAACATTAAGCTTGCTATCCACAATCATGGCAAGGATATATCCCCGGTGTATTGGAACCCGAAAGCATTGCTAAAAGCTGTTGAAAATCGGAGTCCGCTCATTGGCGCTTGTGGAGATCTTGGGTATTGGATGCGAAATGGAATAGATCCAATTGAAGCAGTTAAGATCCTGGATAACCGGCTCATCACTGTTCAGGTTCATGACCTTAACAATTCTAGCTCTGAAGGCCATGATGTGGCATGGGGAAAAGGAGCTGGCAATTTGCATGATTTCTTTTCAGTGATAGCAGATATGCAATTAAAACCCACCTTAATAGGATTGGAGTATTCCTACAATTGGGGAAAATCCATGCCTGAGATCCAGGAAAGTATTGAATATTTTAATCATGCTGTCATTCGTTTGGCTGCAAACAAACCCTGAATGATCATGGAAATAAAAAGGCGAAGTTTCATTAAAAAGACAATTAGCACATCATTTGGTGTTGTTGCAGCTCCTATGATTATACCATCTTCTGCATTAGGGTTGAATGGAAAATCTAGTCCTTCCAATAAAATCAGTATGGGATTTATAGGAGTCGGAGGAATGGGTACGGGGCATGTTCATCGTTTTCTGGAATACGAAGATGTAAAGGTACGGGCCATTTGTGATGTGAGGAAAGAACATCGATTAAGAGCCAAAGACATAGTTGATAAAAAATATGAAAATAAAGACTGCGATGTTCATAGCGATTTTAGGGAATTGTTAGTGCGAAAAGATATTGATGCGGTGCTCATTGCTGTTCCGGATCATTGGCATGCCCTCATTGGTATTGAAGCAGCCAGGCAGCATAAAGATATGTATTATGAAAAACCGCTTACCCGATACTTCAATGAAGCCAAAGCAGTTAGAGATGCTGTAAACCGCTATGGAGTAATATTTCAACATGGTACACAACAGCGTTCTGACAAACGGTATCGACAGGCTTGTGAGTTAGTGAGGAATGAACGAATTGGAAAATTGGAGCAGGTGATTGTAGGTTCGGCCGGATACAGCCAGGTGCCGATTCAACCTGAGCAACCTGTTCCCGAAGGATTTGATTACAATATGTGGTTGGGGCCAGCTCCGGTAGCTCCATTTACCAAGGTCAGATGTACGAGGCATTTCACACTGATATATGATTATTCACTCGGATGCATTTCAGGAGCATATGGTATTCACGATATAGATATTGTTCAATGGGCACTGGATGCGGATGAAAGTGGACCATTGGAAATTGAAGGTTCCGGTAGAATTGCAAAAGATGGATTATTTGATACTATAAAAGAATGGGAAGCTACCCATATTTATGAGAATGGCGTCAAATTGATATACACGGATCATATTACTGCGAGGAATAATTTGCCATTGTATAAACTGCCTTCCATGGGTGTGATATTTATTGGTAGTGAAGGATGGATTTCTGTTTCCAGACAGTTAATAGACGCCTATCCGAAATCAGTATTAACCAGTGTGATTAGTCCTAATGAAATTCGGTTACCCATAAGTAATGATCATCGAAGAAATTTTTTGGATTCTGTGAAAACCCGGCAACAACCGATGTGTCCTGTAGAAATTGCCTCAAGATCAGATGCCGTTTGTCACCAGGCTGATATAGCTATCCGGTTGGGCAGAAAAGTATTTTGGGATCCGGTGAATGAACGGTTTAAAAATGACGAAACTGCCAACAGAATGCTTACCGGGTCCATGAGAAGTCCATGGCATTTGTAAGCTTTTTTATAAACAATAAAATTATATCCTGTTAAGTATTAATATTTTATAGTCGTGAAACCTATTTCCCATAAACTCCAATCAATGTTATTCCTATTTATAGTTTTTTATATAGGAATTTTTTTAAGTGGCTGCAACAATGGTCCCTCAAAAGAGCTGATAAATAAGGTAAAATCGATACATAAAGTAATAGTGGATTACGAATACGGTGACAGTCGCAGTTGGTTACAGGAGTATCAGGACCTCATGATCGAGGTTTATAATATGCCTGAAATCCATGATAAAGTAGAACGATTAATGATTAAGGTACTGAAATCAAACGCGTCCAATGATGGGAAATTATTGATTTGCAAATACCTGGGTACTATTGGAGGTAATTCATCTCTTCCTGTATTAAGGAAAATGCTTTTTACTCCGTCTTCATCGAATATGGCCTTGATTGCCTTAACTTCTATTCCAGGGGAGGAAGCCAGTAAAACCTTGATAGGTGCGTTGGAAAATAACGAAGGTGAGGCGCTTATTGGAATTATCAATACGCTGGGATTAAGGCGAGATCCCAAAGCTAACCAGCCACTTAACGGGTTTATTAGCAGTGAAGACCAACATGTTGCAAATGCATCCATTCATGCACTGGGAACTATTGGAGGGGAGCAAGCATCTCAAATACTTCAGGAGGCTTTTGTGTCAACAACAAATACACGAAAGTGGAAAATTGCTGAGGCATGGATTAAAAGCGTTGAAAGTTTGGAACCGGCACAGCGAAAATTATCTTATCAAACTGTACTTGATTCCAATCCTCCTTTGTCATTAAAATATGTAGCATTTAAGAAAAATCTAAAATTAGTTCCGGAAGATAAACAGGTTTCACATTTACTAGATGCATTAAATAATTCCAATCAGGAATTTCAGGAAGCAGTAATTCCATTGATTCGAAATCTGCCTTCTACTTTATCTATGAAACCTTTTATAAATGAATTTTCAATTTATCCTGATAGAACACAAATACAATTGATGCTGGCCATCGCAGATCGTAAAGATGAATCAATTCGACCTATTGTCATACAAAAGCTGAAAAGCAATAATCCGGAAGATCGAATTGCAGCTTTGAAAGCTCTGTCAAAAGTATCGAATTACAGAGATATCAATATGTTAGCGAAACTTGCTGTCAGCAAAACCGGAATAGAACAAGAACTGGCAAGGGCCTGCCTCTACTGGATGAAGGGAAAGAATGTGGATCGAAAGATTCTATCAGAGCTTGAATTTGCTAATGCTCAGGTAAAACCTGAACTAATTAAATGTGTTGGGTACCGAAAAATTGAAGATGGTCGTAAAGTTCTTATGGGATATTTGAGTAGTAAGAATAAATTAATTCGGGTGGAGGCCATTAAAGCTGTCGGTATTGTTGCCTCCCATGAAGATCTGGCAAAAGTGATTGACTTAACCTTAAGTAATGTTAAGACAACAGAATTAGAAATGATTGAACATTCAATTACAAGTATTGCGTTTAATGATCCTGATTCAAGCGTACCAATAATTGGTGAAAAGTTAACGTCTTACCAAAATGCGTTATCAATTTCTATATTGATCAATGTAGCAGGGAAACTTGGTGGAGATCAGGCGCTAACCATAATTCGATCCCATTTAAATAATGATCAGGAAGAGATCCAATTTTCATGTATCAAGGCACTGTCTGCCTGGCGGGAGGATACTCCGTTACCTGATTTGGAAGCACTAATTCAATCAACGTTATCTCAAAAAAACCTCTCACAGGCTATGGTGGGCATTGTCTATTTAGTTCAAAATTTAACATCACTTTCCGAAGATTTAAAAGCTGCGAAACTTGAAAATGCATATTCATTTGCCAAATCAG
>DAOVVI010000361.1 GCA_030637245.1 Cyclobacteriaceae bacterium | reverse complement strand
CTACACCCTGATGATTATTATGTGTTGGGTGGAGCAAGGGGAGGCATTGACGAGCGCTGGTTTTCTTCCACCACTCCAGCGAAAAATGGCCCACTGACGGGTGCCAATGAAGGGTTGAGTTTTATTGTGGTTAGGGACGGCGGTAAGGAAGTTCAGGTTTCTTTAAAAGATGCAATTGATGAACTCAAAGGAGTCATTATAGGAAATCGTCTCTGGGATGAATATGAAAGTTGGCCAATGTATTCCAAGTTCTTCGATAATCTGGGGCCACTGCCTCATCATGTGCATCACAATGATGAAATGGCAGCATTAATAGGCCAGAAGGGAAAGCCTGAAGCATATTACTTTCCTCCTCAGTTAAACAATCATGGAGGTGATTTTCCTTATACTTTTTTTGGTGTAACTCCAGGAACCACAAAAGACCAAATTCGCGAATGCCTGGTCAATTTCACTAAGGGAGATAATAAGTTAACAAACTATTCTTCGGCATTTCGCCTCGAGCCCGGTACAGGGTGGGATGTGCCTCCGGGAATGTTGCATGCGCCCGGAAGTCTATGCACCTACGAACCTCAAAAGGCATCAGATGTATTTGCCATGTATCAGTCCCTGGTAAATGACGCAATCATACCGGAAGAATTGCTCTGGAATGGGACTCCACCTGATAGAATTGGAGATTTCGATCTTTTAATGGATGTGCTGGATTGGGATTTGAATACAAATCCGAATATGCTGAAAACGCGGTTTATGAATCCCATACCGATTGATACTCATGGTGGGAATGAGGGATATATTGAAAAGTGGATATGCTATCGGTCTGAAGCATTCAGCGCAAAAGAGCTCACAGTCTTTCCTGGTGAAAGTGTAACAATAAAAGACAATGCAGCATATGGTATGATTATGATGCAGGGTCATGGTAAAATGGGCGAATTTGACATTGAATCTCCGGCGTTAATCCGCTACGGACAATTGACTAATGATGAATTTTTTGTAACAGAAGATACTGCAAAGGAAGGTATCAAAATTGAAAATCATTCTACAACCGATCAAATAGTGATGTTAAAACATTTTGGCCCGAATAATCCAGACCTGAAATTGTAAAGCATAGATAAACAAGTTTCTAATCCTAAAAAGAACCCATTATGAATAATTACCCAAAATTACACAACGCAACATGGCCTGGACTTGTCGGAAAAGGACCTGATTCAGAACCACCAATTCCATTTGATACCATGCTGGAAATGACAAGCTCGGCTGAAGTAAACGGAGTGAAATTTGATGGTCTGGACCTTGGATTGCTTGATCCTCACATCGATATCAATGGCTCTAATGATGACTTCAAAAGACTCGCTGATAAGATATCAGGACACGATTTAAACGTTGGAAGTTTGGTCGCACCAATCTGGGCTGGTTCCGCGATGGGAAATAAGGATGAGCGTAAGATATTTATTGAAATGGTGCGAAAGTCCTGTCATTTCGGTAAAGTGTTACGGGAACAGGGAGTCCGTCCTTATGGAATTATACGGATTGATTCTGCAGCCAGTCCTGATGCTTGGTCCGTTAATCCAATTGAAAATTCAAATCGTATAGTGCAAACTTTTCAGGAAGCTTGTGATATAGCTGCAGAATACGGTGAAAATTTAGCAGCTGAAGGTGAAATATGCTGGGGAGGTATGCATAGTTGGAAAACAATGGTTGAGATCCTGGAAGCGGTAGATCGATCAAATATTGGATTTCAGGCTGATATGTCTCATACGCTATTGTACTTATTAGGATATAACAAACCCGAAGATCGCATACTTCCGGAAAATTTTGATTGGTCTGATCGAGAAACGCTAATTACAGGACTAAAAAAGGTGAGTAATGCCCTACGACCATGGACAATAGATTTTCATGTTGCTCAAAATGATGGCACTGTTCATGGCACCGGGTCACATGATAAAACTGGCCGTCATTGCCTGGCAACTGATCCGAATGGAAAGCTTGATGTTGTCAATGATGCTGGCTTTTGGTTGCGCGATGAAAATGGAGCATTAACGAAAGCTTTCAAACACCTGTGTTGGGATGGATGTATGTTTGACAACTCTGTCATGATGCAACAAAAAACGTGGAATGATATTCTGGCAACGATGATAAAAGTTCGTGACCTGCATGGATGGGAAGAAGCTGAATAATGGTTGCCAATTCATAGTATTCTCAATTAAAATTGATAAAAATGAGCAAACATAAAGAATTAAGAATTGGGTTGATTGGATGTGGATTTATGGGAAGAACACACTCAAACGCTTATAACAGGCTATCCAATTTTTTCCCTGACCTGAAGTTTAAACCTGTATTAAAAGCCGTGTGCTCTCGTAGCCCGGATAAAGTAAAAGCTTTTGCAGAGCAATGGGGTTATGAAAGTGTAGAGACTGATTGGAGGTCAATTGTAAATAGAAATGATATTGATGCCATAGATATTTGTACACCAAATGATACGCATGCTGAAATCGCTATTGCTGCTGCTGAAGCAGGCAAGATGATTCTCTGTGAGAAACCACTTGCCCGGTTAATCGATGAAGGAGAAAAAATGGTGGATGTGATTGAAAAAACTGGAGTTAAAAATACGGTTTGGTACAATTATCGGAGAGTCCCTGCGGTAACGCTCGCAAAAAACATCATCGCTTCAGGGAAATTAGGAAAAATCTTTCATTACAGGGCCAATTTCCTCCAAGACTGGACCATCAGTCCAGACCTCCCTCAAGGTGGTGAAGGCTTATGGAGACTCGATGTAGATGCTGCGGGTTCAGGAGTAACCGGAGATTTATTGGCTCATTGCGTAGATACGGCGATGTGGCTAAACGGAGGAATCAAAGATGTTTCAGCAGTAACAGAAACCTTCATTAAAAAACGGGTACATCAATCCAGTGGCAAAATGCAAAAAGTAGGCATTGATGATGCATGCATATTTCATTGTCATTTCGATAATGGATCGCTGGGACTTTTTGAATCAACTCGCTATGCGAGGGGACACAAAGCTCTATATACGTTTGAAATTAATGGAGAAAATGCTTCCATCAGGTGGGATTTACATGATATGAACAGACTCGAATTCTTTGATCATGGTGATGATTCCATTGTCCGTGGCTGGAGATCCATACTGGTGACTGATGCAGATCAACCATTTATGGATAAATGGTGGGTACCGGGATTGATAATAGGGTATGAGCATACGTTTATCCATCAGCTGGCAGATTTCTTTACAAGTCTGGAAACAGGAGAAGCTTGCAAGCCGACATTCAAGGATGCACTGCAGACGCAAAAGGTTTGTGCAGAGGTAATCGAATCCGCAAAATCAAGAAGCTGGAAAAATACAAATGTTGATTGGAATTAATTGCGCTTCTCTAATTCTTTTGTGTTGAATCGTGAACATTCCAAGATGAATTCATAAATCCGTGTCCCAAATTTGGGACAAATTAAATAGTAGCATTTAATGACTTCTAGAGGTCGATTAATTTAAAATGATCTAATTGATCATTAATATTAATTTATCACATTCAATGTCTT
>DAOVVI010000393.1 GCA_030637245.1 Cyclobacteriaceae bacterium | reverse complement strand
TAAAGAATTGACAATAACTTAAGACACGAAAAAAATAATGTGACTACTCAGGTTCCCGGTTTAAAAGTTTATAGGTTGAAGAATCAGATACGAGATGCAGCTAGCTTTTCGATTCAGAGTTAAGCTGAATACTATTATCTAAAAAAAATGGTGGAATTCCGGATGGTAAAACTACTTCATCATCGAATTAAATTTTTTATATTGCACCATTTAGAGAATAGCTGTACATTGACAACAATATTCTAATAAATTAAAATGGAATTCTTTTTTGACTGGCCACTTTCCGTAAGTCTGCCTGCGTTTCTTTTTGTAGCGGTATTTTTAAGTTTACTCATATATTTGACCGCATATAAAGTTGTACGCAACCTACTAAAAAGGAGACACGAACGAACAGGAAGGGTTTTATTCCGGACGACAGCTTCGTTACTGGCACTGATGTTATCATTAACATTCGCAAACCAACGGGTTAATTATTTTAAAATTAAGGATTCTTTAGAGTCGGAAGCCTCACATTTGGTAGATATTTCCGTTGACCTTCAATTGTTTGGGACTCCCAGAGCAAATGAACTTCAGGAAAAAGTAAAGCATTATATCAGGAGCATCCTTCATGATAAGTATAAAACTGAAGATGAAAATCCCTTCTTTACTCCCTCAGTATCTATTTTTATAATGCTTTATAATAATATAACCGATCTGGAGGCTACTACGCCAAAGCAGAAACAACTAAAACAAAATTTACTGGCAGATATTGACGCGGTCTCAGATTTCATGCAGGTTAGAGGTTACCGATCCAGACCAGAGCCTCTCAATTTGATTTACATCGCAACATTTGGATTTATTGTTTCGTCTATTCTGTTCTCGGTTTACCGGCCGGATAAAATCTCCATCAGTTTTCTTTCACTATATAATGCATTTGTAGCCATTGTGTTGTACTTCATCATCATGATGAATAATCCAATGATCGGACCCCTTAAAATTGAAAATGAACCATTCAAAATCCTGATCCAAATAGCAAATATGAATTAAAAAAAAGGACTGTTAAAACAACAGCCCTTTTATTGCTTTTACAAATCATTATGCATTTTACAACTCTGCAGGCATTTGTTTTACGTCATCCGGCAAATCCGATGTAAGGGCATCCATAAAAACTACAAGGTCTTTCACCTGTTCTTCATTAAGATCAATATTCAGGTTTACCTTGGCAATGATTTTTATGGCTTCTTCGAGACTTTCCACACTGCCGTCATGAAAATACGGATGGGTTTTTGATATATTTCTCAATGAAGGCGCCTTGAACATATACTTTTCAGCTTCATTGCCGGTTTCAGCAAACCTGCCTTCATCAATGGGGTCGCTGCCTGTTAACTCCCAATAGTTACTATAAATTCCAAACTTTTGCAATATATTGCCCCCCAGCAAGCTTCCCATATGGCAAGTTGTGCATCCCACTTCCATAAATGTTTTTAATCCTTTCTTTTCATCAACTGATAAGGCGTTTGCATTACCTTTCAGGTATTCATCAAATTTTGATGGCGTGAGTAAAGTGCGCTCAAATGCCGCAATAGCATTTTGAATATTCAAATAGGTCAAAGGCTTTGATTCATCAGGGAAAGCTTCTTTAAACAAACCCTGGTAAAGCTCTACTTTAGAAAGCCTGTCAACTAAAAACTGTTCACTAGGAATGGCCATTTCTACCGGATTCGTTATTGGCATTCCTGCTTGCTCTTCGACGTCCCTGGCTCTTCCATCCCAGAACTGGCTTGTGTGTAGTGCGGCATTCAACACAGTTGGCGAGTTTCTGTCACCCAGTCCACCGTTATCACCGGGAGAAGTCGGTTTGTTATCCACACCAAACGTATTCAGGTCATGGCAGGTATTGCAGCTTTGCGTGCCATCTTTCGAGAGCCTCGTGTCGAAATACAGTATCTTCCCAAGCTTTACTTTCGCGTCAGTCATTGGGTTTTTAGGGTTTTCAGCTTTCATTGCAAGAGCTTGAAAGGTAGATCTGGCCCGTTCGCCTATCTGGGCTTCAAGCTCTGAGCTGACCTTCTGGGCTTCCATCTGTTGCTCCATTACATTTTTTTTGGGACCTTTTTTATCCCCGCAACTGATCATAAAAAAAAGGATCAGCACAAAAAACAATTTTATCGTTTTCATAAGATTAATATAGATTAGTTTGACAAATCAATAGTTACAGTTATTGCTTAAAAATTGGTGACTCTAATAATGGAATTGATTCAATTTGTCAGGAAGTAAGCTTAAACTTGAGTTTTGAATTTACAAATTATATTATAAAAACTCATGATAAATCATCAATTTAGCATTGAGATTTAAATCATTTATTACATGAAAGACAGGAGAATTTTTTTAAAATCAATTGCATTTACGGCCGGAGCGGCTTTTACATCCCAGGACCTTTTTTCAAAATCCATCTTTACCCCAGAGCTTGAAATATCCTGCCAGCATTACACCTGGTTTTCCTTTTTTAAAAGAGAAGGAAAGACATGGATGGAAAATACTGAAGAGTCATTCAATGCCTACCTTAAGTCAGGGCTAAAGGGATATGAACCATCTTTTAACAATCTTGCGGAAGTAAGTGAACTCAAGTTAAATCTCGATAAGTTTAATATATGGTCTAAGTCAATGTATGTAAATTCTGTACTGCATGAACCTGAGCTTGTGGAAAAAAATATAGCTGAAATTATGGCCATTGCCGGAGAGGCAAAAGAGATTGGAATTGAAATTTTGGTAACCAACCCATCTCCGATTAGTTGGGGTGGGCCAGAAAACAAAACAGATGAACAACTTAAAGCCCAGGCCATTGCATTGAACCTTTTGGGAAAAGAACTAAAATCCATCGGTATCAAATTGGCTTATCACAATCACGATATGGAGATGCGGGAAAGCGCCAGGGAATTTCATCATATGCTGACAGGAACTGATCCTGATAACGTATATCTATGCCTGGATGCGCATTGGATTTACCGGGGTTCAGGCAATTCCCAGGTAGCTCTTTTTGATATTGTGGATTTGTATGCTGATAGAATTGTGGAATTGCATTTAAGACAATCACACAATGGTATTTGGAGTGAAGTTTTTGGAGAAGGTGATATCGATTATATGAGGCTTGCAAACATTTTGAAGAAGAAAAACCTCAAGCCTCACCTGGTTATAGAACAAGCTGCTGAAGAAGGGACTCCTAATACAATGAATTCGGTAGAGGCTATTGGCAAAAGTCTTATTAATGTGAAAGAGGTGTTTGGTGATTTTGGATGATTATCCAATCAATTGCTTATCTGAATTTCAACTGTTCT
>DAOVVI010000179.1 GCA_030637245.1 Cyclobacteriaceae bacterium | reverse complement strand
AGTAGTGACGATGATGCAATTTTTGCAAAAGAGAAAAAAGCAATTCTAAACTTGAAGAAAGCAGGATTGATGATTTCCGGAGCCGCTGTTCAGAAATTGATGACAAATCTGAAAGATGAGCAGGAAGTTCTGATGAGTTTGGCGGATATGTTGATTGAAGGTTATACTGCGGAATCCTCATTACTTAGAGTTGAAAAAATTATCTCAATGCGTGGTGAAGAGCAGTCTGGAATCTATATGGATTTAGCAAGGATTTATCTGCACACTGCCGTTGAAAAATCAGCATGGTCTGGAAAACAAGCTATTTATGCTTTTGCAGATGGCGATGAAATGAGGATGATGCTGGTTGGCTTGAAACGCTTCACTAAAATTGAACCATTCAATTTGAAGGAGGCACGTAGAAGAGTAGCGAATCACCTTCTTGAAAAAAATGACTATACCTTCTAATTAAATCTGATAAAAAAGGGGGGGCAATTACTGCCCCTCTTTTTTTATAAAACTATTCCTTTTATCCATTCAGGCACTTCCTGTTAAACTCAATTGGAAATTTCGGAATGAAATACTTCCAAATCTGTACCTCAATAGGTATTTTTCAGAAAAATATTATTTATGGATGATCAAGTTGTAGATCAAAAACTTCAGGAAGCGCTGAAACTTTTTGACGATGGGAAATCTTACTCAGATATTAGAAATCATTTTAAAAGTGAGCTAAATGAGGAAACAATCTCATACATCATCAGGTTGGTAGATGAATTTGCTATCGAAGAAACCCGAATCAGGGAAGAAATAAAAAAGGCTAAATTCAAAATGTATCTTGGTCTAATAGCCTTCGCGGTTTCTGTCTTATTAGTTTACAAGTTTTATATAAATGACTCTTTATCAGGCGCAATTAGTCTATTAGCCTATTTACCTATGGTATTTTCACTTTACTTATTGTGGAAAGGCTACAAAGAAGAGCAAATTCTAAAAAAAACAGAACCTGAAATTGATGATTCAAAATTTAGAATGAAGCGAAGAAGGAAAAAGTAAAAGGCCGAATCTCCGACCATATTTTAATACCCCTTTTCTTTTAATTCTTTTGCTGAAGCCAACACCTTTTCCCTCATCTCTACTTTAAAATCAGCTAACTTTCCGGCTACCTCCTCATCGTACGTACCAATGATTTGCGCTGCAAGTATTCCGGCATTTTTTGCGGCATCCAGGGCAACGGTTGCCACAGGAACTCCACTCGGCATCTGAAGAATTGATAAAATCGAATCCCATCCATCAATTGAAATCCTTGATCTTACCGGGACTCCAATCACCGGTAAGGTAGTGAAAGCTGCAGTTACCCCAGGTAGATGAGCGGCGCCTCCTGCTCCGGCTATGATCACCTTCATTCCTCTATCTCGTGCTGTTCCTGCCCAGTCAGCAAGAATATCCGGAGCTCTATGTGCAGAAATAATGTTGATCTCATACGTTATTCCAAAAGTTTTGAGAATTTTTGCAGCCTCTTCCATAATGTTGAGATCAGACTGACTACCCATAATAATTCCTACTTGTGCATTAGACATTTTGATAAAATTTATATTTAACTTCTGTTATTTATAAAACCAGATTGGTTGTCGAAGTGGCAACACATGGCAATATAGCAACACATTCAATGTGTAGCTACTTTATTTTAATCCCTATTTTAGCCATGAGTTGGCTGGCATTCGTACTCTTACAAATACCTTCACGCAATTTATAATCAAAAATGATTTCTTCGCCATTAATTGTGCTACTAAAATTGTAATTTGTTAGTTGATTATTTTTTCTCTGAAGCTTTCCTAATTCCAGATCATGTGTAGAAACAAGTCCAAATGCATTCATTTCATTCAACTGTAGTATCAACGATTCAGCACCAATATGCCTGTCCGCTGAATTAGTCCCCTTTAAAATTTCATCCAATAAAAATAAAACCGGTTTATCTTCATTGATTTGCTCGAGAAGCATTTTCAAGCGAAGTAACTCAGCATAAAAAGAGGAAATGTTTTCTTCCAGATTATCCTTTGTCCTCATACTTGTAAATACCCGGACATTAGATATCTGAAATGAATCAGCGCAAACCGGAGCACCGGTAAATGCCAATATGGCATTTATACCTACTGTTCTCAAAAATGTGCTTTTCCCGGCCATATTCGATCCCGTGATTATGCAGGAGTTGCCCCGGCCTTCCAGCTTAAAGTCATTATTTATTCTTTGATCATCAGGTATAAGCGGATGCCCGAGGTTCGTTCCGTGGACAAAGAATGCATTTTCCGCGATTTCAGGAAATACATAATCTTCATTGGCAAATGCAAATGCTGCAATACTACTCAATGCTTCAAACTCTGCAATAGCATCAAACCAGCGAGAAATTTCATCTTTATACTTAGCTCTCCATTTTTCCGCTCTTGCTAATAAAATGAAATCCAACAAAAATATACTATTGAAAATGAGGTACATCATGTTGCTCCGTTGACTGAGCCAATCAAAAATTGTTTTCAAATCTTTAATCTTTGCAGAAGCCACGATATTTTGCGGCATGAGACTGGATCTTAGGGTTGATAAATAATTATGCTCGAAATCCACATTTTCAATTTGCAAAATTATGTTTTCGACAGATTCAAGTATGCTCACTCCTGTTTGTGTCATTTCATAAGTCGCTTTCGAGTAGTCTATTATTTTGAACAAAAAATAGCCTGTAATGATGAATGGCGACAGCAAAAAATAAAATGATAATTTACCGAATATGACACCAACAATAATTGAAATAGAAAAAACTATGGTAATGTATGGAATGATTCTATAGAATAAATTGTTTTTTATTAAATCATCGCCTTCCAGCCAATCGTAAAAGGGCTGTTCATCTAATTTTTTGTTTGAATTCTCCCTTCCGAATGCTTGTATTTTTTGTCGCCAATCTACTAACGGTCTCAGTTCGGTAACTGCTTGCTGTCTTGTTTCAATTACATCCCGAGAAGATGCATTTTCAAACCAGGATTTTATTAAACTTATTCCTTTTCGTGTACACGCTCTATTGATAAGTTGAAAAATTGAATTTCTCCCAAAGATGTCTAAATCACTAGTGTAGGGATGTTTTTCATCAATAAAATCATCACCGTTATAAATCCCATTAAATTCGTAATTAAGTCTATCAACTTCTTCTTTATTCAAATCTAACATTTTTTGATTCAGGCCCCTCAAACGACTAATTTGATTGTGCCTCTTGATAAGCAGTGCAAAAGCAAGGATGAAAACAATGGAAATTAAAACTACACCAATTAGAAGATCAGACTTAATAAACCATATCAATGGAATAATAAAGACAATAAAAACCGCAATTCTGTAAAATGAATATAGATTATATCGTGAATTCAATTCGGCAACCTGTCTCGAAAAGTTTTCTGCTCGCTGCTTGAAAAAATCTTTTTTATTAATCATTTGTCATACTTATATTCTTGAATAACTCAGCTAAAAATTTAGCCAAACGGTAGTTAATTATAAAATGAATTGAAATTAAATAAACTATTATTGTAAATACGGAATCACCAATTAAAAATGTTAAATTGGTTAAGGAAATAAATTCTTATAAAACGAATCAATTGAACAAAAAATATAGAGCGATGCTGAGTAATAAAACCAAAATAGAATTGTTGATTATGGCAGCGGGAGCATCCCGGAGATTAGGTCAGCCAAAACAACTTTTAGAATATAAAGGTGAATCTTTGATCAGGAGAATTTCCAAAGAAGCCCTTAAAGCTAAAATTGGAAATATAACCGTAGTTCTGGGCTACGATAATAAAAACATAGAAAAAGAAATCACCGACCTAAAAGTGAATGTGTTTTTTAATGAAGAATGGGAGGAAGGTTTAGGCGCTTCAATAAGAAATGGATTAAAATACATTTTGGACAATAAACCTGATACCAATGCCATTTTACTCTCTATGGTAGATCAACCATTTGTTGACGCTGTTCATCTAAAAAAGCTTGCAAATGCCTATGACGCCGCACGAAAGATGATCATTGCTTCTGCATACTCGGGTACTTTTGGCGTTCCCGTTCTTATCGATAGTTTTTACTTTGATCTACTCAAGGAATTGAAGGGTGACGAAGGAGGTAAAAAAATATTTGTGAATTATATTAAAGATATAGTTGAAATACCATTTATTGAAGGTGCTATTGATATTGATGAAAAAAAGGATTTGAAAACACTTGAATAGATTATTACCCAACTTTATCCATATTATTTAATTGTAGCTACAGAGGTTTCCGGTTCAATAGTTCAAGGTTTAGTTTTAACCGGAAACCTTGAACAGTGGGCCTTACAACCTGATTATTTACGCCTAATAAATAAGATAATTACCAAAAATATAATTTAGGGTTTTGAGTCAAATTAAAAGCCTAAATTTGCCAATACTATGAAAAAAATCCTTTCTATTGACGGGCTTTCCAAAAACTACGGAAGTGTAAGGGCGCTTAATAAACTGAGTATTAATATTCACAAAGGAGATGTTTATGGCATATTAGGACCAAATGGAAGTGGTAAAACAACTACTTTGGGAATTGTTCTTGGGGTCACAAACCCAACATCTGGATCATATTCCTGGTTTGAAAGAGGGAATAATTATCAGCTCAGAAAAAAAATTGGATCTATGCTGGATAAACCAAACTTTTATCCACATCTCAACGGGTACCAGAACTTACAATTGACTGCGGACATAAAAGATATAAAAAATCCTCAGATATCTGAAAAGTTAGAAATCGCCGGTTTGGCAAAAAATGCAAATCGAAAATTCATGACTTATTCAACGGGCATGAAGCAACGTCTGGCTTTGGCAGCCACATTGTTAGGTGAGCCTGAAGTCCTTGTTTTAGACGAACCAACGAATGGTTTGGATCCGGAGGGCATCGCAGATGTACGAGAACTGATAATTAAAATTGCCAGTGAAGGAACAACAGTCTTTATGGCCAGTCATTTGTTAGATGAGGTTCAAAAGGTATGCTCGCATGTGGCGGTACTCCAACTCGGGAAAAAGCTATATGAAGGACATGTGCAATCACTTTTAGCAGAAGATGGTGGAATTGAAGTTAGCACTGATAATTTTGATAAACTCGAAGAGGCGCTTTCCAATTTTGATGGGGTAGCTCAAATTGATAAAAAGCCAGGATTATATACCATAAAATTGAAACACGGATACAAGGCTTCTGAACTGAGCGCCTTTTTAATCACCAACGGCGTTGATATTACTCATTTTGCTCATAACGAAGGTAGTTTAGAACAGGAATTTTTACACCTCTTATCTGAAAATCGTGCTTAAATT
>DAOVVI010000348.1 GCA_030637245.1 Cyclobacteriaceae bacterium | reverse complement strand
AGGTCAGATTGCAGGAATGGCAGGCGCTTATGGCAATGTCGGGGCAGTAATATATTTGGTCATTTACTCTATAGTAGATGCAAAGACATTTTTCTTCATAATTGCTGGAGGCGCTGCATTGAGTTTTATTTATTGCCTGATTTTTCTGAAAGAGCCAAAGGGTGCGTTTTCTGAAGAGATGGCCTATGAGGATGATTAGTTTCTGAAAATTGTTTTACAATGAAATAATGAGATAATGATGGAATGCGATAATGAGATAATAAAAATAGAGATATGATTAAAAATGAAATGTTCGTTCAAAATATTTTAGCCTGCCTCGCCGGCAGGCGGGCATTAAATCATTGTTAGATTCACACATTAGAACGAATTAAATAATAAAAAAGCCAAACTAATAGAAACACTAAAACAATAAGTCATGTCCACAAACATAAGTAACTGGAACGTTGAAGATGAATCCTTCTGGGAATCTACCGGAAAGAAAATTGCCACAAAAAATTTATGGATCTCAATCCCTGCTTTGCTCCTGGCATTTGCAGTTTGGATTATGTGGAGTATCATCGCCACCAAGCTCAAGGAGTTTGGCTACAACTTTGGTATGATCACACCAGATATGAGTCCTGATCAGGTAACTGAAAAGCTGAAAGAGATCAACAGTCTGTATTATACCTTGCCGGCCATTGCAGGTTTGGCTGGGGCAACCTTAAGGATTCCAAACTCATTTCTGATTGGCATTGGTGGAGGACGAAATGTGATATCAATTACCACTGCTCTGTTGTTAATTCCGGCAATAGGCGTAGGAATGGCTTTGGGTGATATCAATACTCCCTATATGACATTTGCTATCCTTGCTGCATTATCCGGTTTCGGTGGAGGAAACTTTGCGTCTTCGATGAGCAACATCAGTTACTTTTTCCCCAAGCGGGTACAGGGCACTTCGCTCGGACTAAATGCAGGTATCGGCAACCTGGGAGTTGGAGTGATGCAAAAAACCATTCCCTGGATTGTGGGTTTTGCTCTTTTTGGTGCGCTCAATAGCGATGGCGTTAAAGTGACAGGTGAGGCCTTTTCTGGTATCCAGAATGCGGGATGGATTTGGGTACCTGTATTGTCGTTGTCAGCTATTGCAGCATTTATAGGAATGAATAATGTGATCACGGGGACACCAAAATTACCAAATACAATAACAGGGATATCTAAAACTTTGTTATTAGTGGGATTGGGATTTATTTCAGCTGGTATCGGAGCTTATCTTCTGGTAGGTCTGGGTGTAAACATGTGGATAGTACTTCCAATTGTAATTGTTCTTACTGTATTGTTGATGAAGTATCTAACTCCTGGTGAGATTAAAGAAAATCTGAACAAACAGTTTGCTATTTTCAATAACAAACACAATTGGGTTATGACAATAATCTACACCATGACTTTTGGATCCTTTATTGGTTTTTCTGCAGCATTCCCAAAATTATGTCAGGATGTATTTGTCTATTCAGATTCGGCAGACCCGTCTTATATAAATCCAAATGCACCTAATTTTCTTATGTGGGTTTTTATAGGCCCTGTATTAGGCGCTTTGATTCGCCCGGTTGGCGGTTGGCTTTCGGATAAAATCAACAGTGGAGCCAAAGTGACTGCATTTAGTACTATTGCACAGATCCTTGCTACATTAGCAGTAGCATATTTTATTCTTCAGGCAAAGGAAAGTGCAACCCCCGAACAATATTGGTGGCCATTCTTCGGTTGTTTTATGATTCTGTTCATGACAACAGGAATTGGAAACGGATCAACTTTCCGGAGCATCCCTTATATATTTAGCAAAGAACAAGCTGGCCCTGTTCTTGGGTGGACTTCTGCTATTGCAGCTTATGGCGCTTTCATTATACCAAAAGTTTTTGGACAACAAATAAAAGCCGGAAATCCAGAATATGCGCTTTATGGTTTTGCCGTGTATTATTTGATATGCCTTTTCCTTAATTGGTGGTTTTATCAGGGACCAAAAGCAGAAATAAAAAATCCCTGATAACAGATAATGATCTTTATATTTGCGGAGGGAGAATTTAATTATTAATTGAGGTTAAATAGTTGTGTTGGAATGAAATATAAGATAATTGATACTGAAACCGGCAAAAGGGTTGATGATGTGGGTGAAAAAGAAAAGAATGATATAAAAAAAAAGGATCCTATTAAGAGAGTTGTAGAAAAAGGGATAGAGAAGGACGAGGAGTTTTCACCGATGAATCCACCAGATGCCTACGATACGAACTACGCCATTACGGATGTCGATTTAGAAAACATGGCTGAAAGCCTTCATTCTCTGATGGATGAACACAAAGAAGTTATTGGTGAACTGAAAAATTTTGAAGCTTCTTTGATCGCATTTCAAAAGGATGGGTTTAGAATGACCAAAGAGATCAACGATTCGTTTGAAGCTTTTTTTAGATTTTTTGATACCGATATCTTAGTACATAATCGTAAGGAAGAAAGACATTTGTTTCCAATCCTCAAGCAACGGTTGATTGAATCCGGTGAACATAGCAAAGAAGCAATCCCAAAAACACCTGTTGATTTGATGGAAGATGATCATGTGAAATTCATCCAGCTTGCTTCACTTACTTTCAATATCCTGGGTCTGGCAGCCAGGCTTCCTGATAACCATTCACGAATGTTGACTTTTGATGTTGCCTATAATAGTGGTATTGAATTAGTAGAGCTTCTCAGGTTGCATATTTACCGGGAAGATAATATTCTTTTTCCTTTGGCTCAAAAACTTCTTACTAAAACTGAGTTTTCCAAAATCGAAGAACAAATGACATTTACGAATGAAGGATTAATCCAATAGTAAAATCAATGGAATTTGCTATATTGATCGATGGATAAAACCTATTTTATCTCTCTGTTTAAAATTTAACCTGGTTTTATAAAAAAAAGTGCTATGAAACAATTTACCCAAATTCTGGAATCCCTCAACAGTAATCAAAACATCGCTTATTCGCTTATCCGTACATTTCTTGGAATTGTCTTATTCGTGCGCGGATGGATACTGATTTCTAACCCTGATGCCATCATGGAGTTAGTCAGTGACAATACATATCATATGTGGTTTTCCTATGTTACGATGGGGCATCTTATAGGGGGTTTCTTTGTTGCTATTGGTATTTTTACAAGGTTGGGATCATTAATGCAGATACCGATATTAATTGGAGCGGTGTTCGTTGTGAATGAAAAAAGTTTGATGAGGGAAGATCAATCCCTGGAGTTGGCGGTTTTGGTACTTTTCCTTCTTGGGATATGTTTCATTTTTGGATCAGGGGCTAAATCTTTAGGGAGGCATTTCAACTTTCCAAATCTTTAGAGGTAAAATGAAAAAGTATATAATACATCCGGAAATTTAGGTTTAAAACTTCTTTAAGTCAGAATAAAAACTGCTCATAGGAACAAAAAAATAATGGAGTTGGAAGAATTCTTAAAGAATAGAATTTTTAAAGATTTATATAATTATCCCTTTTTAATTTCTTTACAAGCGCTTAACCAAATTTAACAATTGATAATATATAATTAATAAAAATCCATCCCGACTTTAATGGATCCTTCATGAACATACCGGAACGGTCCGTGGTCAAAGTGCGAGCATTTGGGAAGCACTACAACCTGGCT
>DAOVVI010000201.1 GCA_030637245.1 Cyclobacteriaceae bacterium | reverse complement strand
TCCAGGCTGCCTAACCCTCAATAAGCTTTGATTTTAATGGCATTTTCTTCTCCGGCGCAAATTTGACTACAATGCAATACACCTTTTGCCCCACTGTCGAAGCGCAATAATACATTTGCATCGTCATCCAACAATCTGTTTTCCACGAATGTGGAGACGTCGGCGCTGAGCTCGGAAATTTTAAGTCCTGTTATGGTTTCCGCAAGGTTTTCCGCATGTGTTCCAATGTCTCCAACAGAACCGGCTTTCCCTGATCTTTTCGGGTCAGTTCTCCAGGTAGCTTGCTGCTGACCGGTTTGCTCCAAAGGAGTAGAAAGCCATCCTTGCGGGTATTCGACAACAATCTTTCGTACCTTTCCAAAAGTGCCCGACGTACACATTTCACGTGCTTGTTTCACCATGGGATATCCGGTATAGGTATGCGTCAATGCGAATGTAAGTCCTGTCTCCTTTACTAATTTTTGCAATTGAAGCGCTTCATCAAGAGAGAAGGACATTGGCTTTTCGCATACGACATGGAATCCATTTTCCAGGGCAAGCTTTGTGGGTTCGAAATGAACGTGATTTGGAGTTACAATGCTCACAAAATCCATTCGCTCTTCAGCCGAAAGTTTACTTTCCTTTTCAAACATTTCATGGTATGTTTTATAGATTCGCCCAGGATTCAGATATAAATCCTGTCCTGAAAGGATTGCGATTTCAGGATCAATGTGCAGGGCTCCGCACACAAGCTCGATCTGACCATCAATTCCGGCGGCTATTCGATGCACACCACCTATAAATGCACCCTGACCACCACCGACCATTCCCATTCTTAGTTTTCTACTCATTTTTGGATTTAATTATTGTTTTAGAAAAAATATTAATTCAGCATTTCATCAATTCATTTATATAAAAAGCAGGTTTTAAAACCTACTACCAATATTAAAAATTAATGGGGAGAATAATAAATATAAATACATTTTAGTCCTGATTTTTAGCTAAACACTATGCGCTAAAAGTGCAAAGGTTTTACTATAAAGAAGAATGAAATTCGTTTAAACTACAAATCACAATCACCAAATTACAAACCCTCAACTACCATGTCTGCTGGAAATACATCTGGCAGGTTTTGGTCCTTATTCTTTATGAAGTGGAGTTAATATCTGCGTCAGGATGGGTTTTAAATAACGATTGAAAATAAAAAAAACTAAGAAGTCCTGAAGTTTTTATTATAGGCAAATACTGTAAAAATCATTTTTGATACACTGTCCTACATGCGTACTCAAAAGATTTTTTTAAGTTTAATCTCAACCAATTGAGTGCTACATTAGATTTGAGAAAAGTTGATCTCTTTCTTCATTAATATTCGATTAAAATTTACTCGCATCTAACAAATAAATTGAATTGAAGAACACGTATTTTTTAGTATGGATTAGTTTGTTGTTATCGGGAAATCTGGTTAATGCTCAAGACTCAGTTGTAAAAATTAACGATAATGATATTTTTTTCTTTCCAGGTTTATATTCAAGCTATCTGGTAGATCATAAAAATGAACTTAAAATAAGTGAAATTTCCAGCCAAAAATATCAAAGTAAGTTCATAGCAAATAAAACTGAGACACCCAATTTCAGACTCACTTCTTCGACCATCTGGCTTAAATTTAAAGTCTTGCATGAATTGGATCAATCTCCCTACCTTGAAATAATCAACCCAGCTTTAGATACAATTGAATACTTTTTATTCAATAATGAGGGGCAATTAGTACATCATCATTTGACAGGGAATTTTGTAAAAGTTGAGGATCGTATGATTCGAAGCGGACAAGTTATGATAGACATGAATCTTAATGAAAATTTCTCTTATACATGCTACCTTAAAATCAATTCCAAATCTCCCTCGATTACGGCACCTATCCGAATTGCATCATTAAAAAAATATTATGAAACAAAGCATAGTGATTCTATTTGGCAGGGCATATATTTTGGGCTAATCCTGTTTTTGTTTGTCTATAATTTATTTTTATTTTCTTCACTTAAAGAGGCGACCTACTTATACTTTGCGTTTTTTATAGCCTGTATGGGTCTTCTTTTTGCACTGTTCAAAGGATTTGGCCTACAATACATTTGGAGCAGCTACCCATATTTCAATCTATATTCTTCTTTATTAGGCGCCTTGGCAGGAATTTTCATGATAATGTTTACCTCCAGCTTTCTGAATTCCAGGATAAAAACTCCAAAACTTCATACATGGCTATTCGCTTTGATAGGTTTTTATATCATAATTATAGTGCTAAACCTTGCAAACGTTCATTATATTTCCACCAAGCTGCTGGAGTACAACTCAATAGCCGTACTTTTTTTCCTCATGTTTGTTGCTGTTAAAGCATGGAAAAATGGCTTTGAGCCATCTAAATATTACTTATTTGCCTGGTCTTTTTTCGTACTAGGCTTTGTCGTGTTTTTATTCGGAGAAAATGGATTGGTTGAAGCAAATTATATTGTTGAAAATATTCTTCAAATAAGCTCCACCATTTCTATTCTGTTTATGTCTTTTGCCCTAAGTAAAAAGATCAATATTTACATAGAAAAAAGAAATGAGGCCCAGGCTTTGGCCCTAAAAACAGCGATAGAAAATGAAAAGCTTATCTCCAGGCAAAATCAACTTTTAGAGGCAAAGGCAAATCAACGTACTGAAGACCTTGAGCAAACCATTGTCACCTTAAGTAAACAGCGCAAAGACCTGCATGAGGCTAATAATTTTAAAGACAAAATATTTTCAATTATTTCCCATGATCTTAAGAGCCCAATTTCCACTCTGGCCGGATTGTTAAAGCTGATGAAAACCAAATCATTGAATGAAAATGAACAAAGTAAAGTCGTTGATACTTTAGAACTGGCACTTAATAGTACAAAATATCTCCTGGATAACATATTAGCCTGGGCATACAAGAATAATCAAAAAGAAATTGACGAAATTGAAGTATATGAATTAACAGAAGAAATATTCCATTTATTTCGCTATCAGGCTGAACTAAAGAACATCAATCTAAAAAACATGGTTGAAAAGGGATTTCACATTGAAGCAAATAAAAACATGCTTCAATTGGTGATGAGAAATCTTGTGTCAAATGCTATAAAATTCACAAAAAAATATGGGACCATTGAAATAAGTATGAAACAAGATTATTTGCATCTTTTGTTATTTGTAAAAGACAACGGTATTGGAATGACTAATGAAGTAATCGCCGGGTTATTTAAAGCCAACAACCATATGAGCACCAGGGGAACTGAAAATGAAAAGGGTACCGGGTTAGGCCTCAAGCTTTGTAAGGAATTTCTCGATAAATACAATGGCCACCTGGAAGTAGAAAGTAAAATTGGAGAAGGCAGTACATTTACCATAAAATTGAAAAATGCAATTCCAGTTCTTGAAACATTATTTAACTAACTAAATAAAGAAAAACATCAATAATCAATCCTGAATTGGTTTTTTGACATTTTTATTGATACTGAAGGTAATAAAGTTGCCCTGCATTCCATGCAATAAAAAAGAGGCAATGACGCCCTTTTCTATTCCTAATATTAGAAAATTAGCTAACTATCGCCTTCGCCTTCGTCTTCGCTTTCATCTTTCTTCTTTTTATCTTCTTTCTCCACCACAAGATCCTCATTTTTTAACCGTTTTGAAACTGCTATAAACGGACCTTTAATTATTTTATCTCCTTTAGTGACGCCTTTAATAATTTCGATATTTTCAAAATCACTGATCCCGGTTTCTACCTCTACCATTTTGGCTTTTCCATCCACAAAAAGAAAAACGACTTCTACAGACTCATCCTTTTTCCTGTCGTCCGTTCCGGTATCCGCTTCCTCTTCATTTTCATCCGAATCTTCATCTCCCTCTTGTTTTTCCTCATTTGGATTTCTTGTAGTCACGGAAGCCAAAGGAATGGTGAGAATGTTATCTTTTACTTCTGTGGTGACATCCACACTTGCTGTCATCCCCGGTCTGAATGGAGAAACAGAACCTTGCTTTTCCACAAGATCCTTATAAGAACTGTTAAGTATTCTGATACGTACCTCAAACTCAGTTACGGCATCAGGAGATGTTTTATCGTTGGCCGTGTTTGCAATATTTGTAACAACACCTTTAAATTTTTTTCCGGTATGTGAATATGAATCGACGTCTATTTCAGCCGTATCTCCAACAGAAACCCTGATAATGTCATTCTCATTTACATCAACCCTGGCTTCCATTTTGGTAAGGTCGGCAATTCTAAGCATTTCGGTTCCTGCCATTTGAGCTGTACCTACCACTCTTTCACCTAGCTCTACATCCAGCTTGGAAACAATACCTGATATCGGAGCCCTGATAGTTGTAAACCTGAGGTTTTCTTCAGCTTCTTTTACAGAAGCCTGAGCGCTTGCTACTACAAACTTTGATGCCTTTTCTGTTTCTTGTGCCGATCGCAGGTCACTTTTTGCTACTTTATAATTCGCTTCAGAAATCTCGAATTCAGCATCAGAAATCACATTTTCATCTTTAAGATCTTTATTTCGCTTATACTCGCTTTCAGCTCTGATCAATTGTGCTTCAGCCCTGGCTACTCTTGCCCCGGCATCGTAGCGATTTGCTTTTTGCTGGTTCAAATTAGCCTTGGCACGTTCTAAAGAAGATTGATAAATGTCGGGACGAATTTTCAAAAGAATTTTATTTCGCGCTACCGAATCTCCTTCCTCGATATTCAATTCTATGATTTCACCAGGAACATCGGGTGATATTTTTACTTCATATACAGGTTGAACCATGCCGGAAGCGCTTACGGTTTCTACAATTCGTTCAAATACCGCTTCTGCTATTTCGACCTCAATTTCTTTTGCTTTTCCTATCCATCCAGCAGACTTACCTATAATCGCAAATATTACAAGCACTACTACTAGTCCTATCAGGATATATAAAACTTTATTTGATTTCCTTTTCTTAGCCATTTTGCCTATAGTGTTAAAGGGTTTCCTAAATAAAAATCTATTACTTTGAGTTTAAAAATATAGTCAAATTTTGCTCTGACAAGATTTGACTTTGC
>DAOVVI010000346.1 GCA_030637245.1 Cyclobacteriaceae bacterium | reverse complement strand
CGCCCGGAATCATCGTTCGGGAATTAATTACAGCAAACAAAGCCGGAATTCCTGTAGGTACTAACGAATTAGAAACCCACTACCTTGCAAGCGGAAACGTTCCAAACGTTATTAAAGCTCTAATTTCTGCTGAAAAAGCTAATATGAACTTATCCTTTAAACAGGCTACGGCAATTGATTTAGCAGGAAGAGATGTTTTTGAAGCTGTTCAATTTTCTGTAAATCCAAAAGTAATTACTACACCTAAAGTTGCAGCAGTAGCATCAGATGGAATTCAGTTAATAACTACAGCAAGAGTAACCGTTAGAGCAAATATTCAGCAATTAGTTGGAGGCGCCGGAGAAGACACCATTTTAGCCAGAGTTGGTGAGGGTATTGTAACCTCAATTGGCTCAGCAGATTCACATAAAGAAGTACTGGAAAATCCGGATAAGATTTCAAAGCTTGTCCTCCAGAGAGGCCTTGACGCGGGAACTGCTTTTGAGATATTGTCAATTGATATTGCAGATGTGGATGTAGGCATAAACATAGGTGCAACACTGCAAACTGACCAGGCCAGCGCCGACCTAAAAGTTGCGGAAGCTAAAGCAGAAGAGCGAAGGGCAATGGCTGTGGCTGAAGAACAGGAGATGAAGGCCAAAGCACAGGAAGCAAGAGCGAAAGTTATTCTTGCTGAAGCTGAGATCCCAAAAGCAATAGCTGATGCATTTAGATCTGGTAATCTTGGGATAATGGATTATTATAAAATGCAAAATATTCAGGCAGATACGTCGATGAGAGACTCAATATCAGGATCATCGGACACTAAGGGACCAGGCAAGAGAGGAGGAAGTAGTAAAAATACTTAATGATAAATTTGAAATTATAGATAAAAAAAGGCCCTGGATCCAGGGCCTTTTTTTTTAATTTAATATTGTTAAGCCTTTTTTGTGAAAATTGCAAAAAATAATACTTCATCAATTATAACAAAAATTTATTCATTTTACATTCAATTATAATCTGCTATAATTGAGTTTAATTAAATGTATATAAAACACAGGAGACTTGTATTTTACTGAAAACCACTAAATAGTACTATTTTGAATGCATTTTTCTTTATTTGGTTTTAGTTAACATTAATCTTATATAGAATGATCTCATTCGAAAAAAATAATAATTAATTTAGCATTGATAACTCAAAAATTAATAGATTTCAAATATTCCTTTAATTTTTTAATAAATTAATACTTAAAAAAAATTTGAAATATTAAAAAAAAGTGTTTTAATAGCATTGAAATCTGTATATTTGAATACAATTTAAGAACTATGGTATCTATTATATTTTTCGAAATATAAATGTAGATATTTAGAATAGATAATTTTTTTGGTTGTTTGGTTGATGTTGAAAAGGGGAGACACTCAAGTTTCCCTTTTTCAATTTGTCCCCCCTCAAATACTTTCAATTTTTTTGTTTAAGTTAGATTTCGTAATGCTGCTATTTTATTAAAAACTGTAGTAGATTTCATATTCTAATTCAACAATGTATCATGAGAAAAAAAAGTATCCCTAAAATCATACAAGATGATCCGTGGTTAAATCCTTATCAAGATGAGATAAGTAATCTTATTGCGCGGTTTAATCACCTTGTAAATGATATTGAGAAGAATTTTAAAAGTCTGAAAAACTTTTCAACCTCGTATCGGGACCTGGGAATTAACTATAGCGGAAAAGAAAAAGGATGGTACTATCGTGAATGGGCTCCGGAAGCATATAGTCTCTCTATTATTGGAGATTTTAATGATTGGAATAAGACAATGCATCCACTTGCGAAAAGAGAGGATGGAATATGGGAAATTTTTATTTCAAAGGATGAATTGAAAGAGGGAGACCAGATTAAAGTTCATGTAGAGGCAAAAAATGGCGCTCACGACAGAATCCCGGTCTATATTTTTAGAGTAATCCAGGATCCAAATACCCATGGCTTTAATGGGCAGGTATGGGACATCAATAAAAAGTTTCACTGGACGGACCAACAGTTTGACCTTAAATCTATGAATGAGTCTCCTGTGATCTATGAGGCGCATGTGGGCATGGCACAGGAGAAAGAAGGTGTTGGAACCTATAATGAATTTACAGAAAGTGTGCTGCCAAGGATTAAGGACCTCGGATATAATACAATCCAATTGATGGCTATTCAGGAGCATCCATATTATGGATCATTTGGATATCATGTGTCCAATTTTTTTAGTGTTTCCAGCCGGTTTGGAACACCTGAAGATTTTAAAAATTTGGTGAACACGGCACATAATATGGGACTGGCCATAATTATAGATCTTGTTCATTCTCATGCTGTGAAAAATTTTGCAGAAGGATTAAACGATTTTGATGGATCAGGTCATCAATATTTTCATGCTGGAGGAAGAGGATATCATAAGCAATGGGATTCAAAACTATTTGATTATGGAAAAAGGGAAGTTCAACAATTTTTACTTTCTAATGTCAGATTTTGGATTGATGAGTACCACATTGATGGATATCGATTTGATGGGATAACTTCTATGTTGTATCATCATCATGGAGATTTTATGGATTTTGATCATTATGATAAGTATTTTGTTGAAGGAGTGGACTGGGATGCATTGAAATATCTTCAACTTGCCAATGAACTTGTCCATCAAATTAAACCGGGAGCGATTACTATTGCTGAAGATATGAGTGGTATGCCGGGTTTATGCAGGAAAATCAATGAAGGCGGAATCGGGTTTGATTTCAGACTTGGTATGGGCATTCCAGACTTTTGGATAAAATATCTGAAAGAAAAAAAAGATGAGGATTGGGATATTCATGAGCTATGGAGCGTAATGACAAATCGCAGACATCAGGAGAAAACAGTAGCTTATACCGAATCTCATGATCAGGCAATTGTTGGAGATAAAACAGTGGCCTTTTGGCTGATGGATAAGGAAATGTACCATCATATGCAGGTTGGTGATCAAAACATTGTGATTGACAGAGGTTTGGCATTACATAAGATGATCAGGCTTTTTACTGCAACACTCGGCGGTGAGGCTTATTTAAATTTCATTGGAAATGAATTTGGTCATCCTGAATGGATTGATTTTCCAAGAAAAGGTAACGATTGGAGTTATAAATATGCAAGAAGACAATGGTCGTTGGTTGACAATGAAAATCTGAAATACAAATACCTTAATAAATTTGATAAAAATATGATTTTCGTGCTAAAGGAATATAATCTATTATCATCTTTACCCGCACGGCAAATCAACATGGATGAAACCAATAAGGTGATTATTTTCGAACGCAATAACCTGATATTTGCATTTAATTTCCATAATAATCATTCCATTTCAGATTATAAGTTTAATCCTATTGGGGAAGGTAATTATAAGATTATACTTTCCACAGATGACGCTGAAGTTGGTGGTTTTTCAAGAATCGATACATCTATAAATTATCATACATTGGAGTCTGGTCAATTAAGCATTTATCTTCCAAGTAGAACTGCTTTAATTATGAAAAAGGGCCATACTTGATTTGTTAATTGAAGTAAAAGCAATTTCTAAGGTAATATAGGTGCTACGTTAAAAATTCCCGGTTATTGAACTGTAAACAATGTACCTAAGTGCCCATAAGTTAAAAAAGCTCAATAAGTTATCCATTTTCAT
>DAOVVI010000495.1 GCA_030637245.1 Cyclobacteriaceae bacterium | reverse complement strand
GGTATAAAAGAGGTATTTTTTGTGGCGGGAGGGATAAGACTTTCATTCATCGAAAGCACAATAACGGAATCAAAATCCAGGTTCCTGGTTTCGAGGATAGCCAGCACCTGCAAACCAAGGAGCGGCTCTCCCGCGAAAGGCAATCGTTCGCTCAGTGCAAGTTGCCTGAACAGCTTCTGATACGCCGCCACAGAAATTTTCAACTTATTATACAGTATGAATTCATTGAGTCTGCTTAGCTGTTTATAGAAATGAAAGAAAAACTCCTTTTCGACGTCATTCTCATTTTGAGTGGCTAACAAGCTGATAATATCCATCAGATAGCCGGACAATCCTTTGGCAGGTTTCCTGAAAATTAATTTTAACAAATCATGCCCCACGTTCAGCTTTTTCTCTGTAACCCATATGGTGTTTTTTCGAATTATATCCAGGATAATTTCAGTAATTAGGTTGTCCTGGCTTTTTGCAAGTAAGGGATGTCGTAATATCGTAAGTACCGTTCTGAAATGATATGCATTCTTCCCTTCGGCCTTCATCTGCAGATCGATCAGAGCGTTTAATAATCCATAAACCACAGATGAGGAAAGCGGATAACCCATGGTAATATTCAGCTTTTCCACTTCCGGATGAATGGCATGAAGCAGGGGAAAAAGCAGTTCGCTATTTGGTAATACTACGGCAGTGTTTTCATCAATATTAGTCTTAGAATTCCATGATTTTAAAAGCGATGACGCCTGCTGGGCTTGCCCGGCTTCAGAGGCCACACTGATCACCTCGATTTTTTTGTCAGAACCTGCAAATGCATTTCCATACGATTCACGAAAGCTTTTTCGCAAAATGGAGTTACCGAATTTCATTTCCCTGAGAAATTTTCCCGCCTCCTGCTTATTGTCTTTCAGGTAATAGTCGTCTGCATCCCAATATACCTCTCCCTTTCCCTCCTTCACAAACCATGAAATGATAGTTTCTTCGCTCTTTGAGAGTGCATTGAATCCTGCAAAAATAACATGCCCGGAATCAAGGGTAATAGCCCCTCTTTCCAGCTTTTCCGTCACTTCCCGATAGATCATACCATCGTAGGCAACTCCTTTTTCTGAAAGCCGGGTTTTGAATTGTGTATAGGTTTGAAATAAATTATCCCAAATTCCAAGAAAACCTTTTTGATGGTTGGAAAGCTTTTCGCCAAAACTAAGCCAAAAATCAGTTATCAGTTTTTTCTGATCTTCCTGGAGATAGTCCAGGCTATTTTCCAGGTTTTTGATGTGTACCAAATTTTTAAAGAGCAGTTCAGCATCAACTAAAAATTTATCCAGCTCATCAAAATCCTGTAACATGATATTTCCCCAATAAAAAAATTTATCAAAATCTTCACCCGATTTATTGAGTTTTGTAAACACCCGGTACAGATCAAATACCAGGTCAAGCTTGTCTGCAGATTTAAGGCCGGAAAGGTTTTTAATAAAATCTTCGATGCTCACTATCCTGGGCGACCAGACCGGTTTGGTGATTTGCGCAGCAAGATATTTCTGAAAGAATAAGCCGGCCCTTCGGTTGGGAAAAACAATAGTTACCTCATCGGCCGCATCTGCAAACCGACTCAAAACTATTTCGACTATTTCTTCCAAAAATTTCATTTGATTCGTTCTATCATTAGCGCATTAATTCAAATTTGTATCACTTTGTTTAAACTAATATACAGAAGGTAAACTTCCACATTCAGATATCCCATTTCATTCAAAAGTTCCTTGTATTCCAACACCTGTTTTTTATCTATTGATTTTTCCAAACCGGTCTTGAAATCAATGATAATGGCATTTTTTCCATGAAGCAGCACCCTGTCCGGCCGTTTTGGCTGACCATCTCTGACGATAATCGGTACCTCAGTTTTCACCTCCCAATCTGTATTGAACCAACCCTGAACCTGTGAATTGGAAAAAATAATTTTAAGCTGGTTAATCAATGTTTGGCGCTCTTGCTTTGATATTTGCCCATCTGTATAATATTTTTCTACGAGCGAATCTGCTTCTTTTTCATTTTTTATTCCCGCCAAAATTTCATGGACTAAAAGGCCGTAGTTGATCTTTGTTTTCTGCTCAGATGCGTCAGGATCGAAGAACAATCCTCCTCTCTTACGAATAGTAATTTTCTGTCTCCAATCCGATGTTTCATATTTTGATGGAATTTCCGACTGATCATTGTCTGATAGCACGGCTTCAACTTTAGCAAGGGAGCCAATCGAATATATTTTTAAGGATTTTTCGTCGTCATTTGTTTCCAAAAGCACATGATCATTTCCCTGCTGAGCCATTGTTTCCGCAGCCTTAATTATTAAATCACCGGCATTTTTTAATGAACTTGACTGTGGCGGACAGTTGATCCTCAGAAACTCCTCTGCACGGGTTAACGCTACATAAAGTAAATTGAGGTTGTCGATATGGACTTTTAGCATTTCTTCGAAATAATCCTGGGCAAAGTAGCTTTGCTCCAGCTTACTGCTATATTTCAATGGCAAATGGCTTATTTCACTGAATGGTTTTCTATCTGTTTTGCACCATAAAAAATTATCTTTTGTTGCATCATGATC
>DAOVVI010000531.1 GCA_030637245.1 Cyclobacteriaceae bacterium | reverse complement strand
TGACGGAGAACATTTTGTTTTTGCAGGCGGAAAAGGAGGAAACGATGAATTCTGGTTTATGGAGGATTTCCTGCCAAAAACTGAAACTAAATAATTCAGCTTTAATCCGAAAAATTCATGAACTTTTAAAAATAAATTTGTTTAAGAATTTAATATTTCATGAGCTTTATCATCCAAAGCATCAAGCATATAGGGTATTCCGGATACATCGGCCGTTTCCCGGTTCGCTGAAATCAGATCATCCCTTGAAATGTCATCCAGGTTAAATTTCCTGGCTCCTGCCATGAATTGTTGTAATCCACAAGTAAGTTTGTCAACTAGGGTATATAAGGCTATGGCTCCAAATGGTATGTGTGCCATTTCCTCTTCACCTACTTTATTTTTAACCCTTTCCCAGCCTGCAAAAATTTCTTCAGGGTATTTTCCATGCGCTGTCACTGATGTTGGCAATTCTAACCAGTTTCCGTTTAATTCAGCGCGCCTTTCAGGAAAAAAGACACCTTCAATATTACTGCCAAGAAAGCCTGGTATCATTGGTGCTCTGCCTAAACAAACGAGCTTGGTAAAGGGAGCTCCCAATGCGATTGCCTTGAACAGATGATCTTCACGAGCGAAACCACCAGCAAATGAGATATCCGGGACCTTCAATCCTTTGTTTTCCAGTATTGTACAATATTCATATGCTTTTGCATGTAATTCCAGGCTTGGGATACCCCAATGCTGCATCATATTCCAGGGGCTCATTCCTGTACCTCCGCCGGCACCATCAATAGTCAGAAGGTCCAGGTTCGCATCAGCCGAATATCGAATGGCCATAGCCAAAGCTTCCATTCCATATGCACCGGTTTTTAAGGTTATCTTTTTGAACCCGATCTTACGCAGATAGCCAACAGCATTCATAAATTCATCACGTACGTCTTCAGGTGTTGGCTTATCCGTATTACCCAGCCTGCTGTGGCGCGCAAAAGAATTGACCGCGCGGTTTTTATAGGCTTTTTCAACGGTGGGGTTGTAGGGATCCGGGTCAATCAGGTAACCCCGGTCTTTTAAAAATTTTGCATATTCAATCGTTTTGACCTGTATTTCTCCACCTATATCCTTTGCTCCCTGCCCCCATTTAAGTTCAATGATAACCTTATCCCCATATTTATCAATTATATACTCCGCAACTCCATGGCGGAAACCTTCCACATTTAGCTGAACGATAATGGCACCGTAACCATCATAATACCGGAAGAATGATTCAATCCTCCTGTCCAGCTCAGGTGCTTTTGTTATTTTTCCTTTATTTATAATGGATTCCCGGTCAACTCCGACTACATTTTCTCCCACGACAATGGGAAATCCACATAAGGCAGCTCCCACGGCAAATGATGGCCAGTAGTTGGCTGCAATAAATGTTGATCCCAGAGCTCCTGTCATAATTGGAACCCGGCACTTGATTTTTTCAGATGCACCAAAACTCGTTTCTATATTCGCATTGGCAAAAAGACAATGGTCCGGGGTGTTAGTCAGTCCTTTACCTAATCCCCGGGCACCATAAGCATAACCCTGAATACGTAGGGAATGATAACCCACACCTAAAGATGTAATGTTCGAAGCTCCCGCAGTGCATTCACCAAAATTTCTGGGATAAAGAACCTCTCTGCCAACCATAGATGATAACCAGGTTTCACATCTGCCTTTGCAGGATGCCAGGCATAGTGTACAGAGACCGGATTCGGCAGGTACGCCACGGTTGTAAGTTCCAATAGAATCGTTGTTTTTAATCCATTGTAGCATAATATTCTTTTTATATGTTAATTTAACATATTATCATTTGAATATCAGCAATTTGGCAATATATTTTCTACCATACTTTTTTATTATGATGACCCTCAACAATCTGTTATTTTTTTGTTGTTACTGTTGATGGTTAAAGGAGTAAAATATCTAAAAAAGCAAAACTGGAACTACTGCTTATTTTATAATGTTCTTTCTTTAAAAAATGTTTTTACAGATTGCTTTTCTCAAATTTAAAGTCATACGACTAATAATGGAGCTTTTTCGCTTATTGAGCAGGGAAATCGCTTTTAAAACTAAAAGTATCTCAAATCCCTGCTTTGGGTCATCCTGAATTTATTTCAGGATCTGTATATTGATTCGACAGGTGCTGAAACCCTGAACTAAATTCAGGACAGGCAAGTTCAGCATGACTCTAACCTTAATAATTCATGAAAATTCTCCATTTAGCGATAAGGCATTGACAGTCAGAGTATTCGTCCAAATTGCAGGAAAAATTAAATTTTCAGAAGCAATTTTCTATTTCAAT
>DAOVVI010000507.1 GCA_030637245.1 Cyclobacteriaceae bacterium | reverse complement strand
TTCCGGAAGTGGCTGCATAGGAATTACTCTCGCTTTGGAATTGGAAAATCCAATAGTTACAGCCCTGGATATTGATGAGTGCGCACTGGAAGTTACACTGCAAAATGCTAAACAACACGAAGTAAATATGGATTCCATGTTGGATGATATTTTATTGAAAGATCAATTACCGGAACAGTATGATATCATTGTCAGCAATCCGCCGTATGTAACCGAGATGGAGAAAAAGGACCTGCTAAATAATGTATTGGATCATGAGCCTTACAAGGCTTTGTTTGTCCCCGATGATAATCCACTACTTTATTATAAGCGAATTGTTTTACTGGCAAAAAAATACATAAAGCCCAGAGGGAAATTATACTTCGAAATTAATGAGAATTATGGGCCAGAGGTGGCCAAAATATGCGAGGATGAAAACTTCACCCATATAAAATTAGTTCAGGATATAAATGGGAAAGATAGAATTCTTAAGGCAATGATTGATTGAGATTTAAAAATTGTTTCTGGTTTCTGGTTGCCAATTGCCACTATTTCAAGGCCTGACTAACGGTGAGTTTATGAATTTTCAAGCGCATGGAGGCAGGCAAGTGGTTTTTGACAGGAATTACTACAATCACAATAACGAGTGGATAGTCTTCTACACTATATCCTTAATTGTGATCTTTCTTCCATTAAAATCAATGACGTCATGTATTTTTTTGTTTATAAGTCGTTGGCCAATAGGAGATATTGCCGAAATCACAAAAATATCATGGCCTTCAATGCTTATTTTTCCAAGACTAATCGCAATGAAATAAATTCCTGTGGTAGTATAAACAAGGCTTCCCAATGCTACCTGATCAAAGCGTTTATCAATGCTTAATAAAACCATGATTTTTGAAAGCTTAATAGCCTCAGCTAGCTGATATGCATATTTTTCTTTTTCCAATTGCATCATTGCCCTGTCAGTAGTGTACTTATCGCCCGCGCTGCTTTTTGATTCATCGTTTGCAGCTTCCTGTGCTGACGTCATGGCATTTTGGGCATTTTCAATTCTTTGCTTTACGTATTCATCACATTTGCGATAAAGGGCAGATTTGAGGTCTTTTGATTTTGGCATATGGTTGAATTGTTTTATTATATACAATCTACATTAAAAATTCTTACTAATTGTGGTTTCGGTATTTTGTTGATGTAATACAATTTCTTTATAATAATCCAATACTATCATTTTCCTGGACGATTGAGATAAATAAGAGGAACCATAGTAAAATTCATGCTTTCTGGTTCTTCCATTTTTCAACTTAATGTGAGCCCATGATGCATCTTTTGGGTCAATGATTTTATTGTTGTTCTCGATTAAATATGAGTGCGTAATTAATGAGTCTTTATTTTGAGTCGTCAGAATAACCTGGTTTTCAGAATGATTAAAAAGGCTAACAATCCCCTTGGCATCACCTTTTACTATAAATCCGGATTCATATGGTTTTAAAACTTTAAAATTTCCATCTCCTTTTCCCAATAATAACTGACCATTTGATGCATCAATTCTGCCTGTCATTAATTCTAAAGAATAATCATTTCCAACTAAAAGAAGGTCCGTAAAACCATCCAGATTAAAGTCCTGGGTTACTATTCCAAAGACAGGAGCCATTTGTGCTTCTACCGGCAATGGGTTTAATTGAAATTTTCCATTGCCATTGTTGATTAAAATGGAAGACTCAAAATGTGATCCTTCTCTTTTATAACTTTCTTCCAGCTCGTCGGGAGTAAACAATTCAGTGATCGTTGCTCTTCCAAAATCTCGATAAGTAGATACTCTTTGTCTTAAGATCGCAACTTGCGTAAGTAGGTCGTCACGGGTGTAAATCGGGAAAGGTTGCATTTCGAAATGCTCATCTTTACCATATTTGACTATGATTGGATCCACTATTCCATTTAAATCAAAATCTTTGGCATATATGGTGAGGGGATATTCATTAGTTCCCTTAAATATTGAATTTGTTCCCAGATTTCCACATATGTAATCGGTATCTCCATCATCGTCAATATCACAGCCTGCTATACAATTCCACCAACCTGAAGATGAAAATGGCAGTGCGTTATTTGATACATCAATTAATTTTCCATTCGTATTCTTATAGAATTTAATATCCATCCATTCCCCAACAACAATCAAATCAATCCATTGGTCATTATCAAAGTCAGTCCAAATCGCATCGGTCACCATTTCAGGTGTATTAAGTCCCGGACATATTTCATTAGTAGCATCTGAGAAAATCCCTTGATCGTTAAGTAAAATATGGCTTGATTCAGAAAAAGGATATTCACCTGGTTTTGACCTGGTACCTACAAAAAGGTCTAAATCTCCGTCTTTATCAAAATCAGCAGCTTTCACACATGAACCGGATTTTCTCAAATCCGGTAGAGCAGACTTATTATATGAAAATAAACCTAAGCCATCATTGAAATAAAGTCGATCAGTATAGAAAACATCATTAACCGGCTTTTCTATACCACCGCTTACAACATAC
>DAOVVI010000257.1 GCA_030637245.1 Cyclobacteriaceae bacterium | reverse complement strand
CGCTGGCCGGCATTTTAAAATGTTCGTTCAATTAGCCTTATCCTTTCAAATATCCTACTACAGAACATTTTATGAAGGGCGGGCTTGTGCGGAATGTGGGTGTCCTGATCTTTGATTTTGGTGTCTTTTCTTTTTCGTTCTTTTTCTTTGGACAGGCAAAGAAAAAGGACAAAGCAAACTTTATCCAAAAAGTCAATATATCCTTGTCCCCCAGAAATACCGATTGATCCGGAATAATAAAGGGTATTTATTAAGCTAAAACCGTTGATCTCTCCCTTTGGAGGGAGATACAGAGGGAGGAATAAAAAATATTAACTTAATAAATACCCGCATTTCACATATGATACAACACTAGATAGGCTGTCTTAGTTCGGACTCTTTACAACTCTTATTCAGGTTAATGGTGATTTTATCATTGGTTTTTTTCATATTCATTCAAATTTTGTTGCTATGAATATCAAAATCTATTTGACCAATTTTTTAGTTATTCTCCTGCTTGTTGTATTTCAGGCAAATGCTCAGAAATTCGTTCGAGGTAAATTTGATCCAAGGTGGAAAACGGATACCACAAATACCATTGTCAATTTGAGGGAATTTACATCTCTAATGCCCAGGGATGGTTTTGAGGTGTTTAACAATCCCGGATTTATTAACAGGGAAGAAGCGCTAAATTTCTATTTCAAATTTGAACCTGTTATTGCAATTGAAATAGAAGGTGAAGCCAGGGCCTACCCATTAAATGTGCTCACTTTCCATGAAATTGCCAATGATGAAATAAAAGGTATTCCTATTGCAGTCACTTATTGTCCGTTGTGCAATGCCGGTATTGTCTATGATCGCAGGTTCAAGCATAAAGATAAAGAATATGTTTTTGATTTTGCGGTCTCCGGAATGCTCAGAAAAAGTGACATGGTCATGTGGGACAAGCAAACAGAGACCTGGTGGCAGCAGTTGACCGGTGAGGGTTTGGTAGGTGAACTGAGTGGAGAAATGCTTAATTTTTTGCCATCACTTATCATTTCTGTTGAAGAATTTTTCTCAAGCTATCCTGATGGTAAAATAATGTTGAGCCATAAGCAAAACAATTATGGACGTACTTATGGATCTAATCCTTATCACAACTATGATAGTTTAGGGAATCAGGGGTCCAGGTTTTTTGATGAAGAGGTTGATGATCGTTTACCGGCAATGGAACGAGTTGTGGATATTGAAAATGGTGGAGCGTATAAGATTTATCCTTTCAAAAAAATCAGAAAAAAGAAGGTGATCAATGATGATTTCAAAGGTAAACAAATCGTGATTTTTTATGCAGGTAAGACGATTTCAGTTTTAGATAAAAAAAATATTGAAGATTCTCATCATGTTGGTACAGTAACAGTTTTTAGTTCGATAGTTGATGGGAAACGACTGACTTTTAAGCCAAAGAAAGGGAAATATATTGATCTTGAAACCGAATCTGTTTGGGAAATTACAGGAAAATGCGTTGAGGGTTCATATAAAGGAAAGCAATTAGTTACAGAAGTTCATAGCAATCATTTCGCATTTGCCTGGTTGGCATTTCATCCTGAATCAGAAATATTTGAATGATACTTGAAATCCCCTTAAGGACTTTTTGATTTTTTATTGAATACGTACCCTATTTTGATGGAGTTGCTGAAATAGCTGCTATTATTTCCTTCTCTTGAAGCATAATCATTTTGTCCTAAATTACTCACAAAATTCATTTCGACTTCAAAAGCAAGTGAAATTCTGTTATTGAGAAGGAATTGTAAACCCGCTGTTGTAAATAGACCCAGCCCGTACCTGTTTTCCTTTTTAGTTAAATCCTCATAGTAAATTCCAGGTCCAAGACTTAAATAAAGTCCCTGGTATCTGAAATTGTTGAGAATGGCCGAAATTGGATAAAACTTATAATCAAATTTCAAATAGTATAGGTCACTTCCATTTCGCATAAATCCGGCTCCAATTTCACTTGTCACAAAATTACTTCGTGTAGAACTTTCAAGGTCGAAATGAAATGAATAATGATCATCTTCTTGAAAAGGCATGAAGCTGGAAGAGTATCCGAGTTTTGCAATTTTCGATTGCAAGACCTGGGCTTCAGAAACATTTAAAATAAAGAAGGTCGAAATGAAGAGTAGAGTTTTTACATATTTCATAGATTAACTGTTACTATTTTTATACACATAGTTAAATATACAAATTCTCCTGACCAATACAAAATAAATATAGCCAAGTATCGTATAGACTACATTTATACTAAAAAGGTTTAATTGTAAACGTAAAAAGTTATAATTAAGGGTAAAAATCAGAAACCTTGAGTAACAGGATTTAATGATCCGCATTTTCCAAAATGGAAATACAATGCATCAATGATCTTGCAGTATGATAACTGCCTTTCCAGATTTGGGCTTTTTGTCTTGTTTTCATTTCAGGGTGGTGATCAATTCCATAGCTATACCATCCTAAATTTTCGTGGTCCAGCAGATTTTTTTCAATATAATCCACAAGTAATTCAAATTTTTCATAGTATTGATTTGGATCGTCTGGAAAATGTTTATGCATTAGTAAGAGACTGTTGAATCCTTCAGCCTGCGCCCACCAGTTTTTGCCCTCGTCCAAAATCTTCATTTCTCCATCAATATATTTTCCCTGATCATAAAAGCCCCCTTTTTCATTATCCCAGCCTTTTTTAAGAGCGTGATCTACGAATAGCTTGGCCTTGGGCATAATTTCCTCTTGTTCTATTCCTAAAGCTTCGGCTGCTTCCAACAATAAAAAAGCAGTTTCCACATCATGGCCAAAGGTGACATGATTGGTATAAAAACTTCTTTCCCCAGCCAACTCAACCAATTCCTGATCTTCAACCAAGGTCCAGTCCGGATAGAAATGTAACTTCAGGAAACCTCTTGGATCATACATGGTCTCTGAAACAACCTCATACATTTCCTGTAACCTTTCTTTTAAAATTTCATCCGGCCACACATGGAATAATTCTGTAAAAGCCTCTAAAATATGAATGGAGCTATTATAATCCTTTAAGCCGACATGTGCTTTGTCAGAAGCATCGTAACCATCTTCCAGAACTGACCTGGGAATACTTGATCCATCCCTTCTTAAATATTGAAAATATCCACCATAAATACTATCATGCGCATGGGAGTCTAGCCAATTAAAGGTTCGCACCGCAAGGTCCAGGACATCTTCATTCTTCGATATTTTATAGTAGGCAGCAAGTCCATAAATCCCAAAGGAATTCCCATAAAGCTTCTTTTCAAAAGAATACTCGCCATCCGGGACTTGACCTGCAGAATCAACTAATTGGTAAAAACCACCATATTCCTTATCCCACATGTGGTCACGTAAAAATTCATAACCATGATTGGCATAATCCTGGTATTCAGTCCTTTCAGGATAAAACTCAAAGGCTTTTGAAAGTGTCCACACATGTCTCGCCTGTGTTACAATAAATTTATTCTGATTGTTTTCTTTTGTCCAGTCATATGAATAATTCGAATAATATCCGCCATTATTCTGATCAATTACCCTGGGGTACCACAACTGCAAAGTGTGTTCATTCAGGACTTGCTCTAGCTTATTTTTCATTGAGGGCTTTTGCTCAATTGTCTTTGAGGTGCAACAGATTATACTGTTGAATAGAAAAATTGAAATAATTATCCTGTTTGTCATGTCTTTATGAATTATAATAAATACTCAGATTTATGGGTTCTCCATTCAAGGTTCCGGTCTATCCCTTCATGAAAATGGTTGACACTAAGTTAACAATTTTTTAACTTCTCCTATTTCCGCTGTTTTCATTAATCTTTTCTATTTACTAAACTAAGGTACTTCATATTTTTTTTAGATAATTCGGACCGCAGTAATTAGGGATTTTCACTCATGTGCTTTTGCAAATTGATGATGATTGCCGGACTTGTTGCACCTGTACGCCTAGCCACGGCTGGCAGGCGTGGTGGGGCATCTGTTTGCGGTTTGCGGTGATCTTATCCATGGAAAAATGATGTGCTTCCCATGATTTGATAATAGAAGAGTTCATGGAGGTTTGCCCAGCCTGTTGGACGAGACAGGGTACTTTTTTAGACTTTATCATCATTTATTCCGGCAGGGTAATGATCACCGTAGTTCCTATTCCTTCCTCACTTTTGATCAGAATGCGGCCCTTATAGGCTTCTACAATCCATTTGCAAATTGACAATCCCAATCCATTGCTTTTGCTGTCACTACTGCGGGATCTATCAACCCGGTAAAACCGGTCAAATACTTTTGATATCTCCTGCTCAGGAATGCCCGCTCCGTTATCCTCTACATCAATCCTGATCTGACTATCTAATCGCCGGATATCAAGGCTAATCTTTCCTCCATAGTCTGTATATTTAATGGCGTTATCCAGAATATTTGCTATGAGCTGACT
>DAOVVI010000045.1 GCA_030637245.1 Cyclobacteriaceae bacterium | reverse complement strand
CTTTTATGCTTTTTGTATTAATGATTATTTCCAGATCTTTTCTTGCGTCAAAAATATTAACTCCATTTACAACTTTTCCTACGTGTTGCTTATTATCATCAAGATAACCGATTACTTTATATTGCTGAGCCGAATTCTCTTCAATGATTTGCCTTGCCATTTGTGCTGATTTACGTGTTCCATAAATCAGTACCTGCTCTGCTTTTTTTTCTTTTTTCCAAAAGAAAGAAAAAAGTTGTTTTACAAATAACCGATAAGAAATGAGAAATAAAACAGCGTTGAGAAAGGCTATGATTATGACGGAAACCGGGATTAAATAGGCACCATTTAGTTCATAATTAATGTAGCTGACCAAAAAAGTAAGTGCGGAGCCTAAAAATATAGTGCCCAAAATTCTTCCTGCATCCTGCATGCCGGCGTATCGTACAATACCTGCATAGCTTCTTGTAGCTAAGCTTGAAATAAAACAAAAAAAAGTAAATATTATAATGCCTTTGTTAACATCATAACTATCAAGGCGGCTGTAATCAAAATTAAAACGGAGTAAATAAGCTAACAGGGAAGAGAAAAATAATATAATACTGTCTATTAGGATAATTATCCAACGTGGCAGGATTTTAATTTTTAAAAGTAGCTTGTCCATTCAATAAATACTCGTACTAAGTTTCAATAAAAATATTACAATTGAAAGTAAAAAAAATACTGAATTATAGACTATGTAAGAATTAAATAATTTTCCACAAGTGAAAAATCAATTAAATTACTCCCAAATATAATGGAATAATTTTAATCAATTGTACTGATGATCTGTATTATCTCCTCTTGCTCTTTATTCTTTAAGCCAGCACCTGAAGGCGAGCAAATTCCTTTTTCAAAAAGTTCATTTGCCACTTTGATATGGAGGAGATAAAAAAATGCGATATTGATTTTTTTGATGCATGTTAATTTGAAATAATTTTTGCCGGATTCCCTACCAATTTTGTTCCATCTGCTACATCATTTAGCACCACAGATCCAGCTCCGACTACAGCCCACTTACCAATTGTTACCCCGGGTAATATTGTGGCATTTGCGCCTACAATTGTTCCGATACCAACTCTTACATTCCCGCAAATCACAGCGCCTGGCCCAATATGAACAAAGTCCTCTACTACACAATCGTGTTCTACAATTGCACCTGTATTTATTATCGCATGACTACCAATTTGAGATTCCGCTTGAATCACTGATTTTGCTAAAATCATTGCCCCTTGACTGACATTGGATCCTCCAGCTAAAAATGCAGTTTTATGAATCGTAGTTCCAAATTTATGCTTTATTAACATAGACAATTCATATCTTATTTTATTGGAACCCACGCAAATGATCAATTTTTCATTAATAAATAAATTCGGCGAATATGGAGTTATTACATCAATTCCCAGGAATGATTTTACTGCAGGGTCATCATCAAAAGCTCCATTAAGCTTTACTCCCTGTGATGTCAGGCAATCATAAACAACCTTTGCGTGTCCACCGGCGCCATATATGATCATTTCAAGAAAGGTTAGAACCTTTAAATATCGGCATTTCAATCTGCTTTTTCTCCTTATTAAATATAGAAATGATGATTTGAATAAAAGTCATCCAACTAATCTTCATATCAAGGAACAAGGAAATATTATTTACATACCACAGGTCCAATTCAAATCGATGCTCCCACGAAATGTCATTTCTTCCATGAACCTGCGCCCAACCTGTAATACCCGGTTTTACCATAAACCTAAGGAGGTGAGTTCGACTATACTTTTCTTCATATTCGATCGGCATAGGCCTTGGACCAATAAAAGACATCTCCCCTTTAATGATATTAAAAAGCTGTGGGAATTCATCAAATCCTGATCTTCTCATCACATTTCCAAAGAAGGTAAACGTCCTCTTTCCCATACTCAAATCACCGGATATAGAAGGTTTTAATGTTCGGAATTTATATAATTTGAATTTTTTTCTTTCCTTTCCAGATCTCATTTGCACAAAAAAGACCGGGTTGCCCTGGGTGGTGAACAGTAAAATATAGATAATGATAAACAAGGGCAAAAGAAGAATTCCCAGAATGCCCGCCATCAGCCTGTCAAAAAATACCTTAATGTAATTTTCGTAAATCATATGATCTTTTTAATCATTTTATTCTTTATAAAAAAATAAAATACGGATAATACCAGGAGCATAATTCCAGAATAAATCACCTGTTGTCTTAAATGCAGTTGCATAATCAATATTACCAGTAAATTAATAATTGCCTGAACAACCATATAGATCCCGGACATGCGCAAATGGGGCATCCCTGTTTTACTCACCATAACCTGGAAAAGGTGTAACCTGTGAGCTTCAAAAATATTTTCCTTCCTAAGGATTCTTTGAATGATGGTGAAAATTGTATCTATTCCATATAATGTTAAAAAAAGAATAAAAACAAATTGCTGAGTTTCAATGACTAGTTTTATAATTAAATAAATAATTATATAAGCAACCGTAAGACTTCCTACATCCCCGGCAAAACATACGGCCCTTTTTCGAAAATTATAAAAAACAAAGACTATCAATGCTAAAAGGAAAAAAAACAAAAAGTCATTTGCTGTAAAACCAGTCACAAAGTTGTTTACATAAATCAATGAGACAACTGTAACCAAACCATAACCTCCTGTCATGCCATTAATGCCATCCATGAAATTAAAGGCATTTAATGTTCCTGTCGCTATGACAACTATTATAAACAACCAAAATATGCTAAGGCCTGTAAGATTTAATTCAACCAAAATCAAAACAACGGATATCACCTGAAGTGGAAATCTAACCTTACCTGACAAATCAACGAGGTCATCTAAAAAACCAGTAATTCCCAGAATTGTCATTCCTGCAATAAAATAATATCCCGGCTCTGCAATAAATAATGAAAAGAGAGCTACAGCGAATAAAATTACAATCCCGCCTCCTCTTATCGTGGCGCCTTCATGCATAGTCCGGTGATTTGGGTGATCAACAATTTTGTAGATACGGGCAACTTTGAAATAAATCAATGACGCTGCAAAAAGTAAAATCGCAAATACCAGGTAAAGTCTGCTATCCATGAAATGATTTAATCGTTTTCTTTAGTCCTTCAATTGACGAAACAGGAAGACATTCATTCAAATTTAATAAAAGCTTTTGATTTGAAACTACCATATTTTCGCACAGTTTGGTAATTGTTTTTGTATTAAAAGGAACATTTATCCATGAACCAATCTTTGCCAGATTCCATATCATAATTTTAGGCAAGCTAAATATTCTTACTTTCTTATTGATTCCATGGCCGATTAATCTGACCAGATCATTTGCAGATACAGGATCATCGTCTGCAAGAAGGTATGTGCCCGGTTTCAAGTGATCTTCAATAATTTTTTGGATCGTAAAACAAAAATTATCAATCGATAGAAATGATCGCTTATTTTCAAAGGCGCCAAGAGGATACGGGACTCCGGCTTTTACAAATTTATACAAAAGATTGAGGTTTCCTTTATTCCCAGGCCCATGAATCATGCATGGCCTTAAAATGAAATATCTTTTATCTTTACAGTCACGATTCATTATGAATTCCTCTGCCATTCTTTTTGATATCCCATATTCAGAGGTTGGGTTTGGATTAAAATCTTCATTTATGACGAGATCTGTGTGATCAACGACTGCTTTAACGGAACTTACAAATACAAACGAGTTGGCTTTTGACTTTACAAATTTCTCATACAATTCTATGGTCTTTTCATGGTTAACCCGTTGATAATCATGCGGTCTATATTTACCGGATAAGTCGTGTGCAATCCCTGCTAAATGAATAATGGAATCAATATTGTTTTTGTCAATCTTTTCAGCAGACAGGTTATCTATAAAATCTATTTCATAATCAGCAAATTTTGCTTTGGCTTTTTCAATATCCCTTGAATGACCAACGATCCTTACCCCTTTATTCTCATGGAAAAAATGTACCAAACTGGCGCCAAGAAAACCGGTTATGCCTGTAATGAGAACCTTTTTCATTTGTTCGATATTTGTAAAATACCTGCAATTTGATAAATAATAATCATGCTTTTTCGGGCCTTGATAATAATCTCAGGCATTGACTGTTATTTATGATTGAATAGCTCAAATACCTTTTTGAAGTATTTGGGATATATTTTTAATGCGTTGGTTTTAATACCGTGTTTCCTGCAAGCTTTAATAATTTCACTATTGAGAATAATATTACTTTTTATGCCATTGGAACTCACTCCCCCTGTACGCATTTTCACCATTTTTATGGGTAAATAAACGTAATTCAATTTATGTACATACAGCAACCGGATTAACATTTCATAATCAGCAGCAATTTCATAATCTGTCTCAAAAAGTCCATGTTTTTCATAGAATTTCCTTTTGACAAAAAAGGTTGGATGCGCAGGCATATATCCTTTGGCAAATTTATCCGGATACCAATTATTTGAAGAATACGTCCGAACAGTCCGGTTTAGATTTTTTGAATCAACAAATATCAAATCCCCAAAAACAGCATCTATATCCTTCTCAGAAAAGGTGACTGCAACTTTTGAAATCACCTGGTTATCAAAATAAAAATCATCCGAGTTCAGGATACCAATCACCTCTCCGGTAGCTTTTTTAATTCCTTTATTCATAGCATCATAGATACCCTTGTCCGGTTTGCTTTCCCAATGTGCTAATTTATTGGAGTATTTCTCCAGTATCTGCTGAGTTCCATCATTGGAGTTTCCATCAATCACAATATGTTCAATCTCCTGATAATCCTGGTCAGCAACAGACTTTATAACGTCTTCTATATGTGAAGCGCTATTATAGCTAACCGTAATTATCGTTATTTTCATTGCCTTCAAATTTAAACCAGTAGGATGGAATTTGAAAATGGATATTCGATTTGTTAAAAAATTATATTCAATTTACCAGGCCCGGTATGAAATGGATCATTCCATCAAAGTTCTCCATTTTTTATTCAACATCCCTAACTCTAACTTTAACCGCTGGGTTTCCCTGGTAAATTCCAAAAGCATCCAGATTCTTTGTCGCCACGGAATTAATTGATAAAATACTATGAGAAAAACATGTAATTCCAGGACAAACCAAAGAGCAGGCTCCAATCCAAACACCATCTTCCAGGATAATATCTCCTATCATTAAATCGAAAGTAGAAAGTTTGTAATTGTGATTCCCTGTCAGAAGTATTGCTCCCTGGGACAGACACACATTATTGCCTATTTCGACAGATGTTAAATTATCAATCCACACATTTTCTCCTATCCAGGTATTTTCTCCAACTTTTAATAACCATGGATATTTGATATTTACCGAAGGTTTTATATTCACTCCACTTCTAACCTTAGCTCCAAACAATCTTAGAATTAAAATTTTAACTGACGAAAATGGAAATAATCCATTGTTGAAAATCAAATGGTTGGTAAAATGCCATAAAGTGCGTTTTATCCATCCCGCCTTTGGGCTGTACCAACTGTTGTCATATGTCGAAAGATCTGTTTCTGCCATTTCTTTCTATTCTATTTTAATATCCCTATCGGAATAAACTACCTCGCCATTCACTACGGTCATAATGACTTTAGTATTGAGAATTTGTTCCTCGGAAACTTTCATGAAATCCAGATCAAATATGGCAAAATCGGCATATTTTCCTACCTCTATACTCCCTTTAATATCTTCCTCAAAGGCACCAAATGCGGCATTCAGGGTATATGATTTCAGCGCCTGAGCCCGTGTCATTTTTTGGTCCGGTTCATAACCGCCTGGAGGTACTCCCTTTAGTGTCTTCCTGGTAATTGAAGCATAAAAACACTCCATAGGGTTTACCGGCTCTACCGGAGCATCAGTACCATTGATGACAACAGCGCCACTTTTCAATAGTTTTTGCCATACATATGCTCCGTCTTCAATTCGCTTTTTTCCCAAGCGATCAATAGCCCAAGGCCTGTCAGAACTCATATGGATAGCTTGCATCGCAGGGATCACACCCATTTCGCTAAACCTGGGAATATCATCAGGATGTAAATGCTGTGCATGCTCAATTCTAAATCTATAATCTGATGAATTGCAATCTGTAGTTTTAAATGCATTTTGATATTGATCAAGTACTTCCCTGTTTGCCCTGTCACCAATGGCATGAGTACATACCTGGAATCCATTTCTAAGCGCTTCTTCACAAACCTGATAGATATTCTCCACCGGTGTCGTTGAATGACCAACTTCCCCTGACATATCCTTATAGGGTTCTAAAAGCCACGCCCCTCTGGAACCCAGGGCTCCATCACTGTAAAGTTTTACAGATCGAATAGAAAGAAAATCATTTCCCAATCCAATTTCTGGTCCGTTCGCAAAGTATTGCTTCAATAATTCTTTATTGCTCCCGGAAAGCATCGCGTAAATTCGAACTTTTAATTTTCCCTCGGTGAGGTTTTTTTTATACAGATCAATGGTATTTAAATTCACTCCTGCATCATGAAAGCTAGTTATCCCGTTAGCAAGACATTCCGTTACAGCTTCCTCAAATGCAAGTTGATCTCGTTTATCATCATTTTTGGGAATATATTTCCCGATCAGGCCTTGTGCGGTTTCATTAAAAAGACCGGTTGGATTCCCATTTTTATCTTTAAATACTTCTCCACCCTCATCAATTTTGGTAGCAGAATTTATTCCTGCAATTTCCATAGCTTTGGCATTTGCCAATCCGGCATGACCACTTGCATGTCGTAAGTACACTGGATTATCGGGCGAAACAGCACTTAATAGTTGATGTGTAGGAAATCCTTGTACGACCGGTGATGTTATACTATCCCATTTGTCCTGGTGCCAACCTCTACCAAGCACCCATTCCCCAGGTTCTAATAGTTCTATCTTTTCCTTTACCTTATCGACAAGTTCTTCATAGCTTTTTATACCCATCAGATCCAAATCCAACTTTGAAAATCCAACCCCCATAAAGTGAGCATGGCTGTCAATTAGTCCGGGAGTCATCATTTTCCCATGCAAATCTATGGTTTTAGATCCAGCACCTTTTAAAGACAAGATATCTTCATTAGCGCCAACAGCTACTATTTTTCCATCGAGAACAGCTACTGCCTGCACACTAGGCTGATCATCATTAACTGTATAAATATTCCCATTAATAAAAATTACATCAGCAACCTGCTGTGGACCGGTGCAGGAAATAAAAAATATAAATGAAATAAATATGTAAGCTTTCATATATGTATTTTCAAATGTGAAGAACTGTTGGCTGATTGGAAGAATCGTATATGAGAGAAACTCAATTTTCTCCATGTTTTACTTCTGTATTAAGAAAATATTTTGAGTTCCGTCTTCGTTTTCCTTGCCTCCAGTAATAGCAAGAAGATTCAATTTTTCTTTGGATTTTTCTTTTAAAGTCAAAGTTATCTCTATTTCCGTGTCTTTTGTGCTATCAAAATCAATATCCGTTAGAAACTTACTAAACACCTTTTCATCAAAAATGTCTTCAAACACCATGCCTTCAACATCCTCTTTACTAAGCTTGGATAGGATGCTTTTCGTGGCATAATTCACCTTACCATTTTGGTCAATTACGACAAATCCTGCAGGATGAAATTTGAAAAAGTTTTCCAGCCAGTCTTTTCGTTTGACCATTTCAAGTTCAACCAATTTGCTCTTAGTAACATCCCTTGAAATCCCAAATGTACCTACGATTTTATCATCCAAATCACGCAATGGATTTTTTGTAGTAGAAACCCAGGTCAAATGACCGTCATCCCATTTTTCCTTTTCTATAGCATCAACCAAAGGCTTAGCCGTCCGGATGATGTTTTGTTCATCTTCATAGGCAACTTTGGCATGTTCTTCAAAACCAAAGTCAAAATCAGATTTTCCGAGAATCTCACTTTCATCTTTCTTTCCAAATAATTCGACCATGGACTTACTCACTCGTATAAATTTACTGTCCATGTCCTTGAAATAGATGTGATCTTGAGTACTGTTAAGTAAAGCGCTCAGCAGATATTTTTCTTCTGTTAGTTTTTCTTGAATATCTTCTAATTCTTTGTTTCGACGCTCTACCTGTTCCTGGGTAGCGGCCAACTCTTCCATATTTTGTCTCAATTCCTCTTCCTGCGACTTCATTTGCTCTGCTTTATCCTGAGTCTCTTCGAGAAGTTTTTGTGTGGTTTGACTTACTTTCCCAGCACTCAAAGAAGAAGCAATACTTTCACCAATAGATTCGACGAATTCAATTTGATGTTTTTCGATTTCTTTAAG
>DAOVVI010000291.1 GCA_030637245.1 Cyclobacteriaceae bacterium | reverse complement strand
GAGAATCAGTACCAGAGATGAAAACCTGGAAAAAAATCAACACGACCGGGTTTGGGGTAGGCAGAAACCTGCGTTTTGGAGATTTGAATAATGATGGACAGACAGACGTTCTGATTGGACAGGTTTTTCATTATGGACCGCAAGACAGAAACAGCGAATTAAGCTGTCTGACTGCCATGACCTTTGATGGTGATATACTCTGGCAAACAGGGACTCCTGACGGATGGAAAAACCACCTCACTAACGATGTTGCATTCCAGATTCATGATCTGGATAACGATGGAAAAACTGAAGTTATTTATACCATGAACAGGGAAATAATTGTTGCTGACGGAGCAACCGGTCAGATTAAATATAAAAAATCTACACCTGTGGTTACAGACCAGGAGGAAATTAATCCCAGCACACACAACAGATTTGGCAAAATATTAGGGGATTGTCTTTTTTTCTGTGACTTGCGCGGAACAGGACATGACCGGGATATGATCATCAAAGACAGGTATCAAAGGGTTTGGGCAATGGATGATCAATTAAATCTACTTTGGTACAAAAATCTGAACACAGGACACTATCCCTTTGCCTATGACATCGATCAGGATGGAAAGGATGAACTCATGATCGGTTATACCCTGGTAGATGAAGATGGAAGTACCATCTGGTCTCTTGAAAATGAAGTGAGTGACCATGCCGACGGGGTTGCGGTTGTAAAATATCAGGAGGATGCAGATCCAATTGTCATGTGTGCTGCCAGCGATGAAGGAATGTTTTTTGCAAATCTGGAGGGTGAAATTATTAAACATCATTATATCGGTCATGGCCAGAATCCTGCTGTTGCCAATTTCAGGGATGATTTACCCGGACTTGAAACGATTTCCATAAACTTCTGGGGGAACCAGGGCATTATTCATTATTATGATGCCAAAGGGGATGTTTATCATGATTTCGAACCGAATCAGTATGGGAGTATGTGCCTGCCAGTAAACTGGACTGGAAAATCTGAAGAGTTCTTTGTTCTTAATCCAAATGTTGATGAAGGAGGTGTATTTGACGGTTGGGGTAGGAAAGTGTTGGAATTTCCTGATGATGGTCATCCGGATATGTGCAATGCTGTCATGGATATTACGGGTGACAGCCGGGATGAAATTGTAGTCTGGGACCCCAATTCGATATGGGTATATACGCAAGAGAATAATCCGCAATCCGGAAGACAATATAAGCCTATTCGAAATAAACTTTATAACTATTCCAACTACCAGGCCACTGTTTCATTACCGGGGTGGGATAAATAAACCACTATGGATAAAATGTATCTGAGCTTTTTTAAAATGACATCCCTTATTGTATTAGTTTTCATTAATTTTATAAGGTTATAAAAAAATACAACAGCATGAAAACTCTACTTCGATTTTTTGGTTTTGTGCTTTTAGGTTTGGTAACAATGACTTCTTGTTCAAAAGAAGATCTTGATGGACTATTGAATATTAAAAATAAGTATTCGATAAAAAGTGTAGTTTCTGGTGGTGAAACTACCTCAAAGTTTATCTACAATAGTTCGGGTAAAATTGCAGAAAAAGAAACCAGATATTTCTATTTCAGATATTTGTATGATAGCGATGGTCGTCTTGTAAAAGCAGAATCTGCTTTTAATCCATCAATGTTTTCCTCTACGATGCCTGCAGGAGGTATGAAAACAGAATTATTGACCTCCAAAAATTCTACAATTACAGGCTACCAAATTTTTGAATATGACCGGGATAATAAATTAATAAAGAAAAAGAATTACTTTAATAAAAGTGGTGATTTTGAATACACTTCTATGAGGAGTTTTGAATATAAGGGAGATCTTATTATTCGAATGAATTTGCATGATTCGAAGGATGTTATTACTCAATATAGCACTTTCGAATACGACAAAAATGGAAATGTGAAAAGAGAAAAATATTATAGTTATCTTTTTACTGGAAGTTCCAAGCCCAGAATTATTAGCGAAATTTCCTATAAATATGACAACAAGAGAAACCCATTTAAAATATTTATAGCGTTAGGTAATCCGGGGCTTGATTCAAATGCAAATAATGTGATTGAGACAAACTCAATTTTGCATGAAGAGACTCCGGGAATAGATAAGTATTCGGCAAGTAAAACAAGCTATAAATATGATTTGAGAGGCTATCCTATAAAGGTATTTAGTGGAGACGGTGAATACGAATACAAGTATTAAAAGGAGATTAATACTTTTAATTAGTGGCGTCCGGGTAAAACTAAATTCATGGAAAAATAGTGCTTTTTGAGACGTGTAGTCACTTTTTAACCAAACATCGAAAACAACCCCCTATGTAAAAGTAGTTTTGTTTCCATTGTAACTCATTGATTTTCAAGGTCAATCCCCCCAATCCCCTTCTCCAAGGGGGATTTAGTCGGACACCAGTAATTTTTTTAAGAATGATATTCAATTCTTTTTCCTTATTCAAATCACTCTGTAATCTCCACCTTATTTCCATCAGGATCAAGTGCTATACTTTCATAATAGCCGTCTCCGGTAATTCTGGGTTCTCCGATGATCGTATATCCATCTGCCCGGAGTTGTTCTGTGAGCTGATCTACTTTATCCCTTTTACCGGTGGATATGGCAAAATGAGTTATTCCCAGATAGTTTTCGAATTCATCGTGAAGCTTGGTATTGACTTCAAGTTTTTCCATCAATTCAAGTCGGGCGCCGGAATCGAATTCAATAAAATAGGATTCGAAATTTTTCCTGGGATTTAGATATTTCTCACCGGCTATTCCATGAAAATACGTTTCATAGAAATGCTTCATTTTTTCAAGCCGCTGGGTCCAGATAGCTATGTGGTCTATTCTCATGATTCTTAAATCTAAATACCTGTATATATGTACGTTATTGGCAGAAAAAAAGGAATTATTTATTAAGAAATTAGCTTATAATTTATAAAAATCTCTTGCCCAATCCAATGTTATTGAAATGCCGGTTTTATAGTCGGTTGCAGGCATTGGCCCGATCATTTCTTCAAATTTATTTCCCTTTAGGATCAACTTTTCCCTTTTAAGATAAAGCATTTCAACCAGTTCCTTTACTACCGGACTAAACCATCCAATGAGTTTAAATACAAAATCGGAATTCATGGTATTGATTTTACTTCTTGTCCCGGCCTGATTTACGATCTCTGAAAGATATTTCCGTGAGGCAGTAATTTCTACACCCGGGATATTAAATACTTCTCCATTGCTTTTATCACTCAAAGCTGCCATCACCATTGCTTCTCCGCCATCTTCAATGAAAATATATTCAATATCCATATCCAGATCACCTATCCATTGCAAGGATATCCCTTTTAAGGCATTTATATAAATTTTTTCTGAAAATCCATTAACGACATAGGGTCCATAAAAATCAGGCATTCTGATTATGGTATAATCCAACCCATGTTCCTTGCGTGCCAATGCCAACATTTCTTCCATTTCCATACGAATCTGACCCTTTTTAGTGTGAGCTGCATGAGGATGTTTTTCGTCAACAGGATTATATTTTGCATGGCCATAGACATATACATTTCCGGGAAAAATTAATTTGACTTTATGCTCAATTGCTGCATCAACGCAATTTTTTAAAAGCTGTAATGCATGTTTCTCCCAATGGTGATAGGGGACATTGATGCAATAATGCACTACATCAATTCCCTGGAAAGCCTTTTTTAAATCTTCAGGTTTAGATGCATCTCCCTGGATAATTTCAAGGTTGCGGAGCCCATCGGTATATTTTTTTGCCTTCTCAGCATTTCTGACCAGAACTTTGATGGGAACATTTCTTTTACTCAAAGCAATTGCTACGGCATGACCGATTCCTCCGGTAAAACCAAGGATTAAATGTGTGGGCTTGTCTGGGTTCATAGATTATTAGTTTAAGGTAATTTCTCGCTATATTTTGGTATTAATTCATGGATTGCACCTCTGAATTTTTCAGTAATACTTTCATCCAATTTATTATAAATTATTCTAGCGTTAATTTCATATAACGGAGTAAGTTATTCTATGGTTCCGCAAGCGAATAATTTATCCGCATAATAATATTCGCATAGGATAAATTC
>DAOVVI010000343.1 GCA_030637245.1 Cyclobacteriaceae bacterium | reverse complement strand
TTGATAGTTTTATTGTCCTTTGGATTGCTTTCTATGTGTTTGGAAACTGGCCGATGTCGGAAATTTTTGCTGTAGGGACCATTAATTATATATACAAGTTTTCGGTTGCAATCCTGTTGACACCCGTACTTTACATTGCGCATTACTTTATAGATCGTTATTTAGGAAATGAAGTAGCAGATAAAATGGCCGAGGATGCAGGTAAAGACACCTCAATCTTTTAATTTCTAAAAAAATTATCGCAAATAATAGCTGTAGAGACCGCAACATTTAACGATTCTGCCCCGCCAATTTTTGGAATGGTAATTCTTTTATCTAAATATGTACTTAACCTGTCGCTGATCCCTTTGGACTCATTTCCCATTAAAAGAATGGCAGGTTTATCAAGTTTAACATGATGAACATCTACACCATTCAACCCGGCACCATAGATCCTATGTTTAGTATTTGATCTAAAAAAATCCTCTAAATCCATGGAATGGACATTTACTCGTGTAAATGAGCCCATTGAAGCATTAATCACTTTTGGGTTGTAAAAGTCAGCAGAATCCATGCCCGCGATAATAGTTTTTAACCCAAACCAGTCAGCTATACGAATGATAGTTCCTAAATTTCCGGGATCACTGACGTCATCAAGAGCGAGTATCAGGTCATCATTGGAAATATTGAAAGGATTAGATTTCATTTTTGCAACTGCCAATGCATATTCATTGGTTTGGAAAGTACCCAAATCAACTAATTCCTTTTCAGAGCAAATTTCATAATCGAATTTAAAAGTCAGGTGATGCGGAAATTCGTTTAAGAATTTTTCAGTTACAAACAAATTTTGAATTTCATAATCGGAAGAAAGGAGCTCAATGACATTCCTTGTACCTTCTACCAAAAATAATGCGGCTTTTTTTCTGTATTTTTTTAATTTCAAACTTTTAACAAACTTTACCCGTTGTTTCGAAATCATTAGTGAAAAAGAAAACGTGAACAATCATTTTATCAGGTCACTTATTTATATTTTTTTAACTTTATTGATACCCTCCTGCATGGGCGTCAGATACATGCAAGATGAAGAATATTTGCTACGCAGACAACAGATAATAGGTAATGAAGAAATTTTAAAGGACGAATTAGAGGAGCTCTATCAATCTAAAGCAAATAAAAAGTTTCCTATAGTACCTTTTGCCCCGTATGTATGGATTTACCATCTGGGAGAAAAGAGATTTGATTCGTTAAAAATTGAGAATAAAATTAAAAAAATAGAAGCCAGGTCTGACCGCAAAAAAATAAAGCATCAAGGTAAAGAAAAGAAAATCGCACGAATTGAGCGTTCAAATTCCAAGAAGACAGAGAAAAAAAGAAGGGATTTGGCGGAAGGTAATATTTTGATGCGCTGGGGTGAGCCCGTTAGTGTTTTTGATGGGGAGATCATCCAGAAAACACAGGAACAAATGAAACAATATCTTCAGAACCGTGGATTTTTCAATAGTTTTGTAGAGTATAAAACAGAAATCAGGGGTAAGAGAGCATTCATTACTTACTCAATTGAAGAAGATCTCCCACACATTATTGACACCCTTCGAATTTTTACTTCAGATTCCACAATTCAGAAGCTGATCCGTGAAAATCAATCGGAAAGTAAAATATTTATTGGGCAGAATTACGATCAAAACCATCTGGTCACAGAGCGCGAGCGGATAGAAAAACTGTTAAGGAACAATGGATATTTTGATTTCAGCAGACAATATATAGTTTTTGATGTTCTGACGGACATTCATCCTTATGAAGTAGAAATCAATATGATTATAAATGATCCAGCAAAACGCGGATTTCATAAGCAATTTTCTATCGATTCTGTAATATTCGTAACTGATGCCGGCGCTGATCCCAGGCCCGAAGCAAGATCATTTTTTAATTACCATGGCATTACATATCAATATTACGACAAGAGGTTTTCGAAAAAAATCCTGGATCAGCGTGTGTTTTTACATCCTGGCAGCGCCTATAGTATTGACAACACATTGAATACACAACGACAACTTGCATACCTGGATAACTTCAAATTTATCAACATCAATTATGATACAACAGGAGGATCATTTATAGCCAATATTAACACCAGTCCGCTCAATAAATATCAAATGACAAACGAGGCAGGGCTCAATGTTACCCAGGGATATCCCGGCCCATTTTATAATTTATCATTAATAGACAGAAATATATTCGGAGGTCTTGAAAATCTGGAGATCACCGGATTTTTTGGATTTGAAGGTGTTGGAAGTGGCACTACAAGTGATATATATAGCCTTGAATCCGGGGCTAAATTGGCTTTAATATTCCCCCAATTCATTATGCCTGCAAGTGCGGAATTCAAAAGAAAAGTAGGTATCAACAATCCAAATACGGTCTTCAGAAGCGGGTTTAATTTTACGAAAAGACCCCCGGATTATACAAGAACTAATTTTTCGAATGCATGGGGCTATAGTTGGCAAAAGGAACGAAAGAAAGTTTACAACTTCACACTTTCTGAAATAAGTTTAATTAAATCAGATACTGAGCCAGCCTTTGATGATTTATTGGAACACCTTGATTCACTGGGTAATCCTTTGATCAAATCTTTTGAACCATCTTTTGTCACTGCAATGAATTTTGTTGTGATCTATAATTTTAATCCTGACGACTTTTATGGGAATAAATCTTCGCTTCTAAAATTATTTGGCGAAAGCGGTGGTACAATGTTCAACTTTTTTGAGCCAAAGGGATTTGAAGAAAACCGTCCTGATACGATTCAGTATTTTCAATACCTCAAGTTTATGACAGATTTTCGAAGGCATATCACAATTAATGAAACCAATGGAATCGCAACAAGATTAAAATTTGGCATTGCATACCCGTATGGAAAAAATAAAACCTTACCTTATGAAAAGTTCTTTTTTGCTGGTGGTAGCAACAGTATTCGAGCCTGGCATCCTAGAAGACTCGGTCCTGGAAGTTACCCGCCAAGAGAAAATGCTGATCAGGATAAAGATGGACAATTCGATTATAGCATAGAAAAACCTGGTGAAATCCTTATAGAAGCGAATGTGGAATACCGCAGTAAACTGATAGGTTTTATTGACTGGGCATTTTTTGTTGACGCCGGTAACGTGTGGAAGTTTTATGAGAATCCTGAATTTCCGGGAGCTGATTTTAAAATCAACAGATTTTACAAAGAAATTGCTGTAGGTATGGGGCTCGGGTTAAGATTTAATTTTTCATTTTTGGTGATCCGGTTTGACTACGGAGTAAAGATGTATGACCCGGCCAGGAAAGAGGGTGAACGATGGATTGGAAAAAATCTTTCGTTGACAAATTGGCGGGGAGAACCGGGGCAGGCCCTTTGGAATATTGCAATTGGTTATCCTTTTTAGTAGAGTAAGGATTTATATTTGATTGCCAACTTGCCGAAGATTGCTTTATTGGAGGTTCAATAACATTATATATGGATTTAATCATTTACACATTTTAGCTTTATGTTGGATTGGCTTGATCATATGGACAAAGAGATATTTCTATATATCAATTCATTTCATTCTCCACTTTCAGATCAAATCTGGATTTGGATCACAAATATCCCCTCATGGATACCGTTGTATTTTTTACTCTTGTTCTTCGTTATTAAGGTATTTAAAAAGGACAGTGTATATCTCATAAT
>DAOVVI010000448.1 GCA_030637245.1 Cyclobacteriaceae bacterium | reverse complement strand
GCCAACGAATATCAACCAAAAGGAATTTCATTCATTGCAATAAGCTCCAACGATGTTGTAAACTATCCCCAGGACAGCCCGGAATTGATGAAAATCCATGCAAAGAAAGTGGGTTATCCATTCCCCTATCTCTATGATGAAACCCAGGAGGTTGCCAAAGCTTATGATGCTGCTTGCACACCGGATCTATTCCTTTTCGATCAGGATTTGAGATGTGTTTACCGTGGACAATTGGATGATTCCAGACCGAATAATAATCTTCCTGTGACTGGTAAGGATATGCGGATAGCCTTGGATGTCTTGCTATCTGGAGAAAAAATTTCTGAACAACAGATACCAAGTATTGGCTGTAATATTAAATGGAAGATTTGATAGAATCAGAGTCTTCTATGAAAGATATCTGATGAGGTAGAATTTCTTTCAATATATCAAGGAGAAGTATGAAGGAAAGCTGGAATTATTCAATCAACTAAGCTACCTTAAAACTTCTAAATATACCGTGTATTATGGAAGGGAAACATACAGATTTTATCCCATTAGCAGATGAAACAGGCCATGCCTGAGATAATAATTGAAACGCACTGGAGCATGATAATAATCTATAAATGGAAACGTTTCTGAAAATTTTACACTGATGAAAATACTATTGGCAGGTTCCACAGGATACTTGGGAACATACATCCTGAAAGAATTTCAAAACAGAAAATTTGATTTTAAAGCCATCGCCAGAAATAGCCAAAAACTGCTCGATTTAGGCCTCACGGAAAATCAGATCATTGAGGCAGAAGTTACCTTACCTGAAACACTGGAACAATGCTGTCAGGACATTGACGTGGTGATCTCAACGATTGGTATTACAAGACAAAAAGATGGACTCACCTATATGGATGTGGACTACCAGGCCAATAAAAACCTATTGAAAGAAGCAGTCAAAAGCGGTGTGAAGAAGTTTATCTATATCTCGGCCATCAATGGGGATAAATTTCGATTTCTGAAAATCTTTGAAGCTAAAGAAAAATTTGTAGATGAATTAAAAAACTCGGGCCTTAATTATACCATCATGCATCCAAATGGCTTTTTCTCCGATATGCAAGATTTCCTGGATATGGCTAAAGGCGGCAGAGTTTACCTCTTTGGAAATGGGAAATTAAAATTAAACCCAATCCATGGGGCTGACTTGGCCAAAGTATGTGTGGATGCGTTTGACACAAGCGACAAAGAAATTGTAGTTAGAGGTCCGGATATGTTGACGCAAAATGATATTGCAGAGATGGCGCTTCAGGCCTGGAATAAACCAATTAAAATTATGCATCTGCCCGATTGGACCCATAAGCTGACCATCAGCCTGATCCGTACATTTACCTCATCAAAAACGTATGGTCCAATAGAATTTTTTATGATTGCTATCGCAATTGACAATATTGCGCCTTGCTTTGGAAGCAGACAACTAAAATACTTTTTTAATAAGGAAGTTGAGCACATACATGAGGATTAAATCATGAATTGGAAAACCCGACTTGTTCTCCGCGAAAGCGTCTTTACCGCAATCACATTTACGGCAGCGGCTTATTCTTATTATATATTCTCATTTTGGGGAGTTCAGGATCATTTTAATGATTGGCCTCTACAGGAATATCTGACAAGCCATTTAGTGCATGTAGAACTGCTCATGGTCGGGATTTTGTTTGGAATCCTGATAGCAGTTATAAACAGAATTACTGATACCCCAAAACTGCGAAAAAGGCCGGTTATCCAGATAGTAATTTATCGAACCATTTTATATTTGATCAGCTTTATAATTGTATCAATTTTAGTTCTCACTGTCTTTGTTATATTAATATATCCATGGGAAGTGATGTCCGGCATGTTCTATGCCATGTCACCGCGCTATACGATGAGCTTTGTGATTTGGTTAATATTGGTTGTGGCAGGGATCAACATGGCCCTCGAAATTGAACGTATAGTTGGTCCTGGAAATATATGGAGGTTACTCATTGGGCGCTACCGCCAACCAAATGAAGAAGAACGAATCTTTCTGTTCATGGACCTGAAAGAATCTACGACAATTGCTGAAGGGCTGGGCCATATGCGATATAGCGAATTAATACAGGAGTGTTACCATGATCTTACGCAAGTGGTTATGCAATATGAGGCTGTCATCTATCAGTATGTAGGCGATGAAGTGGTGATGAGCTGGCCTTTTTCAAAAAAAGAAACATTGGCGATAAAAAGTGTGCAAGCATTTTTTGCGTATCAGAGTTTATTAAAACAAAAGGAGCAAGTATATAAATCCCGATTTGGATTGGTACCTGAATTTAGAGGAGGGATCGATATGGGAGCTGTTACAATTATAGAAGTCGGAGATGTAAAACGTGAAATTGTGTATCATGGTGATGTATTGAACACGGCAGCTCGGCTACTGGAATTGTGTAAAACAAGGGATGAAAAGGTTGTTGTTTCAGATACCATTGGTGAGTCTATAAAACAAGATGCTTCATTCGAAATAAATTGGATTGAAAAAGTGTCCTTACGGGGCAAGAAAATACCTGTAGGTGCTTACAGCATCCAATCAATACATGGTTAATAAGTAATATGAAAAATAGCAAGAGGAAATAATAGTTATAGCCCTCTATGTTTAGTTTACACTTCTGAAAACCAATTTTCAAGTATTGGGTGCAATATCAAGTGGAAACAATAAAAAAGGCCGCCCTAAGAGCAGCCTTTCATCCTCTTCAAATTACCAATTGGCTAGGTAAAAATAATTTGAGTTCGATCACCATCAGCTAGCTCATAAAACTCTCCAATGGTGATAATATCTTTTACGTTCTCATTAAAATCATTCATGCCTAAACCAAACATGTCACACGCAAGCTTGCAAGCAAAGATCTCTCCACCGCCTGCGGTGATCATGTCCATAAACTCATCTACCGGCGGAATGTCCAGATCTTCCAT
>DAOVVI010000160.1 GCA_030637245.1 Cyclobacteriaceae bacterium | reverse complement strand
AATTTTATCATATCATTTAAATAAAAAGGGCATATCTATCAAGACATGCCTTTATTATTATGTCTCTTCACTTTATTAGTATTTTTATGCCATATTACTTTTGAATTATTGTAAAGATTTTGCTTTCCATAGATCAAAAAAACCACACATCAATTTATCACCATAGCGATTGGATAAGATTTATCAATTAATTAAAAATGTACTAAAATTATCCCACAATGAAGCCAGAGGCTTTTTCAGCTTACTGATCGCATCTGTGATAGCCTTAGTACTTTTATTTTTTCCTGAGATTATCATACATCAAAACAGAACAGTTGACCCCTCTGATGTAAAGCAACTAGACAGTTTAGTTACCATATTGGAGAATAGAGAATTATCTGATGAGCATCGTACACTTTTTTTATTTGATCCCAATTCGATTTCGGTGGATAGTCTCATACTTCTTGGATTTTCAAAAAATGTTGCAGAAAGATTGATTAACTATCGATCGAAAGGAGGACGGTTTTATATAAAAAGGGATGTACGAAAAATCTATGGAGTTACGGATCAATTGATGGATGGTATTTATACTTTTATAAACTTACCTGATAGTGCTTTTAGAGACCTGGGTAAAAAGCCCGAGCAAAAATTTGATCTCAACTACGCTAGTGCTGACCAATTGAAAAAAGTAGATATGATTGGGAATGTTTTAGCAGCTCGAATAGTTAAGTACAGGGATGTACTTGGTGGATTTGTTAGCAAGAATCAATTGGGAGAAGTCTATGGATTACCGGATACTGCCTTGGGAAATTTAAAATCTGCTACTTTTATAAGTTCAGGATTCAAGCCCCGTTTATTAAAAATAAATCGTGATAGTTTGGAGGCGCTTCGAAATCATCCTTACATATCTGACAAGTTAGCAGAGGATATCCTAAGATTTAGAGAAATAAATTCTACAATTGAATCAGAAAAAGTACTTGCTAATTTTATATCTATTGATAAAAGTAAATTTGAAAAATTGATTTTATACCTTGACTTCCAATAATCATATCAGTTGAATGAAGCATATTCTTCAATCATATCTTAGGCGACTGACCAATCTTACAGCAAATAATAAATCTTTATTGTTGCTGCGTTTGATATCTGACCGATTCATTGATCTTCATGAATTTAATTTTTTGACTAAAAAATCCTCGTTTGAAATTATAATCAGTCTAATTGGAAAAAAACCCAGGATTAGTATATGCAGCCTTGCAGATAGCAGAGATGAAGCAAACAATTTAATGAGCAGAAGGCTAAAGCGGCTTTCCAGGGCAGAAAAATATATTTTTGATGAGCGGGGATCCAAGGACCTGTATGTTGGTTGGCCGTTTATTAAAGGGAAGTTCTCTGACGGTACAATGGTCCGGTGTCCGCTTCTGTTTTTCCCGGTAAATCTTAATCAGGAAGAAAATGAATGGAATCTGAGTTTAAGAAAAGATGTAAGCATTACATTTAATAAATCATTTTTACTAGCATATTCATATTACAATGAGATCAAACTACCGGAAGAATTTATAGAACAAACACTGGACGAACTAGAAAAAGATAGTACAGTTTTTCGAACCAATATATATAAAATACTAAAGGAAAGTCCTGTCGAACTCAATTTCAACCAGGAAACCTTTATTGATGAATTAAAACCTTTTAAAAAATATAAAAGGATTGAGTTTGATAAAAAGAAACAAAATGGCGTCATAAAATTATACCCGGAGGCAGTATTGGGTATTTTTCCCCAGGCAGGATCATATCTTGTGCCTGATTATCAGCATCTGCTGGAGGAAGATAGATATGAAGACATCGAACAGTTTTTTACCTCCAGATCCGTTGAAGAACATATTGATGCAGATAAACATAGTGCGGATTATTATCATTTTTTAAATAAGGTAAAGGAGGAAGATACTTTTACGCCATTTAAACTTGATGCACACCAGGAAAATGCTTTAAAGGCAGTGAAAAAAGGAAACTCGCTTGTTGTTCAGGGACCCCCTGGTACAGGTAAATCGCAGCTAATTTGCAATTTGATCAGTGATTTTACAGCCAGGGGAAAAAGGGTGTTATTAGTTTGCCAAAAGCGGGCGGCGCTTGATGTTGTCCATGAACGATTGGCGACCGACTCCATTTCAGATTTCACAGCTCTTGTTCACGATTTCAAAAATGACAGAAAAACGATTTTTAACCAGATCAATACGCAGATAGAACGGTTATATGATTACCGAATGAAAAATGGCAGCCTGGACGCCATTCTACTGGAGCGAAAATTTTTACAATCGAGTAGAAAGATCGATCAGATAACTGAAGAATTTGAAGAATTTAAAGAGGTCTTATTTGATGAAAGTGAAGCAGGCGTCTCAGTAAAGGAATTATACCTGAATTGTGACAGAAAAGCCCCGATAATAAATATTAAGCAGGAATATCGAAATTTCCCATATGAAGAGATAATTCCTTTTGAAAGTAAGCTGAAGACCTATTTTGCTTACCATAAAAAGTTTAATAAGGAAGGATACACGTGGAGGAACAGAAAAAGATTTTCCGGATATGGTATTGAGGATCTCAATAAAATGAAGGCAATTTTAAGTGAGATCCCACTTTACCAGGAAGAGATTTCAAAAAAAGTAGAAAATCTTCTTGGCTCCGGGATGGAACTTAAAGTAGCTGAGAAAGTTTATGATGGCCGGGAAAATTTAAAGGAAATGCTGCGACATTTAAAAGATGACAGCACTTTTATTATGTTTCAACATATAGTAAGGTCAAGAGATATAACCTCCGATAGTTTTCCTGATCTGCTTTGGCTTTCTAGAATGAGGAGAACATTGATGGGATGTTTTGAGGATCCCGGACCTGAAATTAGCTTGGAAATTAAAGATCTTGGTGCTTTTCAGGGGACATTACAAAGGAAAATGCAATCCAGAAAAAATATTTTCGCAAATATTAAGTGGCATTTATTTTCAAAAGAGAAGGCAAAGATTAACAAAGTACTTACATCAAATAATTTGCGAAGAAAAGGGAAAGATTACAGAACCCTGGAAAAAATGGTGGACTACAGGTTGAACCTCGAACATAATATTACCAAATTGAAGTCAACCAAATGGCTGGCTGATGTGCCTGATTTTTATCTTAACGATGTTTTTAATAAATGGTTTGAAGGAGAAAAAGATGCTGTCACCTCCTATCTGATTTTTGATAGCTATCGAAATTTCAAAGAATATTTTAATACTACCAGTTTAACCAGGGAGCAGTTTACGGAAAAAGTTAATCAATTATATGTGATAATCATTGATATCCCATCCAGGATGGAGCAATGGAAGGTTTATTTCAGAGATGCACGAATTGAAATGATCCTGGCAGATTCAAGACTAAATGAAAAAATGATTTCTACGCTCAGCGATGATTTTGATGCGCTTTGTGATTTTGATAATCTCAAAAATAAACTTAACGAATCGGAAAGAGTAGTAATAGATAAGTTAATTGATTTAAAGGATTATACCTCGGAAGAAGAAATTCTCGAAGTATTTCATAATAGCCTGAGATTAGCATGGATCGACCACATAGAGATAAAGTTTCCAATTCTTCGGTCTATAAATTCCCTGAAATTTGAAAGAATGCAGTTGGACCTTCAGAATGCAGTGAAGGAAAAGTTGAAAATAAGTAAAGATATCACGTTGCTCAAGTTGCGGGAACGCACCTATGAAAATGTTGAATTTAATAGGTTAAACAATATGATCTCATATCGTGACCTAGCTCATCAGGTCACAAAAAAAAGGCAAATCTGGCCAGTCAGAAAGTTGATTCAACATTTTGAAAATGAAGTTTTTGACCTTCTTCCATGTTGGATGGCCAGCCCTGAGGCAGCTTCAGCCATTTTCCCAATGGAAAAATTATTTGATATGGTCATTTTTGATGAAGCCTCGCAATGTTTTTCAGAGCAGGGTATTCCTGCCATGTATAGGGGTAAGCAGATTGTGATCACAGGAGATAAAATGCAGTTAAGCCCATATGATTTATATAAGGTAAGATGGGAGGAAGAACACGAAGAAAATACGGATCCATCTCTTGAGATTGATTCACTTCTGGAATTGGCCAGCCGGTATTTGATGCAAGTTCAATTGAGGGGACATTATAGAAGTCAATCTCTGGACTTGATTGATTTTTCAAATCAGCATTTTTACAATGGGAATTTAACACTATTGCCGGATAAAAAAATCCTGAATGAAGGGAAGCCGGCAATTGAATATGTTAAGATTAAAGGCAAATGGTCAAATCAAATTAATGAAGAAGAAGCTGATAAAGTTGTTGACATAATTGAAAATTTAATTCAAAACCAGGCGAAAAAAGGAATTGGGGTGGTCTCATTCAATGCCAGGCAACAAGACCATATTATGGATAAGCTTGAAACCAGGGCCGTAGAAAAAGGATTTTTTATTCCGGAGAATCTTTTTGTCAAAAATATTGAAAATGTCCAGGGAGATGAACGGGACATAATTATTTTTTCAGTTGGCTATGCTCCTGATGAAAGTGGGCAGATGAATCATCATTTTGGAAGCCTGAATGTGCAAAAAGGAGAAAATCGACTTAACGTAGCCATAACCAGGGCTAAGGAAAAAATCATTATCGTAACCAGCATTTTACCACAACAGTTGAAAGTAGATGAAACAAAAAATGAAGGGCCCAAACTCCTTAAAAAATATCTGCAATTCGCTTTGGAAGTTTCAAAAGGAGGATTTGTACCTGCTTTAAAGAAGAGTAATTCCCATCGGATTGATTGGTATTTAAAGAATAAAATTGAAAACCTGGAGTTTGAGAAAGAATTTGATTTTGAAATGAAAGAGGAAATGCCATTTGCCGACCTTACCGTGAAGTCGGGAGAACATTATTTAGGATTGATCCTGACAGATGATGATATATATCATCAGAGCATTTCTATTAAAGATACGCATATTTATACGCCATTTACCCTTTCAGCTAAGAATTGGAAATTTTTAGGAGTATTCAGCCGGGAATATTGGCATGATAAAGAAGCGATCAAAGAAAATCTGTTAAGATTTTCCCTTTCTCAGGAATAGATTCTTTGCTTAGGAACAATGTCGAAATAAGTTGTGCACAAAAGCCTTAATTATTTTTGCTCCTGACTAGGCAAAAAATCTGCGCATAGTAGCATTACGCAATGATTTTTTAACGCAATCAGAGGCAAAAAGAATAAGGCTGACTGGGTAAGTTATTTCGTCATTGTTCCTTACTCAGCATATTCAATCCGAAGCCCTACCGACAGGATTTCAGGCAAACTATCCTGCCTCATGAATTGATCTATTCTCAATTTATATTTTCCTTTATTCTCAAAGCTATATTCCTCAAGAAATGTCTTTTCAATATCATAGATTCCTCCCAAACCTTTCCCATATGGAACGCCGGTTTTAGCATTGAAAAGCTGGATGTTTTTCAGTTCTCTTGAGAGTAATCTTCCCGTTGAATCTT
>DAOVVI010000543.1 GCA_030637245.1 Cyclobacteriaceae bacterium | reverse complement strand
AGATCGATGATATAAAAGAATATTCAGATGGCAGGTGTTTTGAGCCTTATCTGAACCACATCAAAATTTAAAGTTGTCCAATTTCTAGTCAGATCGGCTTTAAAAGAAAAGCCCCTCACCAAACGGCAAGGGGCACCCTCTTCATCTCAACCTTATACTATTTCATCTAATTTCCATTATCCTTTATTTACATCCCAAAGCAGGAAGGTAGCAATTCCAAATCCACCGGGTGATCCGGGTCCAAAACCCCTGCCCATCTCAGTGAATTGACCAGAGCCCATTGGCCTTCTTCCATTGAATCTTCCATATCCTTCAAATTCTCCTCTTTGCGGTCGCATCCGGCCTTGCCATTCTTTTCCTTCTTCCCTGAGCTCTGAAAGTAAGTCATCGATTTCAGGACGATAATTGTTGGCGATGATCTTGGCCTGGTCATAAAGATTTTCAATCACAATCCGTTGGGCTCCAATTTCCATCAATAAACCCTCATCTACTTCCTCTCCTTTGATTCGTGAGGAGCGCGCTTCGAACATAAATTCCATTTGAAGCAATTTTTCTCTTATGACCTCTTCTCTCAGTTTGGCAATTTCTTTTTTGTCTTCAGCTGATATTGATACTTCTAATTTATTTCTTTGAGCATCTAGTTTAGGCTTGATGTTTTCCTTAAAATATGCTTTTCTTTCTTTAATGAAATCGGCTCTATTTTTATTAATTTCATTTCCATCATTTGCAAAAGCTGTCGCTAATAATACTCCCATCATCGCAACAAGTAAAGTCCATTTTTTCAAGTTCATAATTTTTTTAGTTTGTTTTTGTTATTATAGACGCATGTTTCAAGGCTTGGTTTAAGCCAAAAGCCATGTATTCAACCAACGCTTATATTCCCTCAATTAAAAGCAGAATAAACTAATTGTATGGGTTTGTGAGTTATGAGATTTGATCTATCACAACTATGAGCTAAAGGGGTAAAGCTAAAGGCGGAAGGCGGATGTTAATCCAATAAAACTAAGTGAATCCCGTCAAAAAGCATCCCAAATCCATTGCTCTGCCATAGCGGCTGTGCGAAGGCGATGCATGAAATTATCTGAATCGCAGATTGAGGTGGAATAAAAGATTCTGAGCTATTTGGTAAATCCCAGCCTGCCGGCAGGAATGCAGATGGCCGGGAGACTCTTCGCTGCGCTCAGAGTAACGGTTGTATGATGGGAGAAAGGGTTTTGTGCCAAGGATGGAGCGGCCTGTTTGAGCCCGAAGTGGGTTTGTGCGTTTGCCGGCGAGTAGCGACAGCCAGCCCGGGCACCCAAATTGTTATTTATTATTATATACCTGTATCTCGCCCAAACATTTTCACTTGAGCCTGGTGAACCTAAAAACCTAAGTAGTTACAACTACATAAATGCATTTTTTAATTAATTTTGCACCTCAATTTTTAAGAGCGAAATGTGAGCGTTTATGGAATTAGCAAAAAAATATAATCCACGTGAAGTTGAAGATAAGTGGTATGCTGCATGGTTGGAAAATAAATTTTTTAATTCAAAACCAAATCCTGAAAAGGAACCTTATACAATTGTAATTCCTCCTCCCAATGTGACCGGCTTACTTCATATGGGACACATGCTCAATAATACTATCCAGGATGTGTTGATAAGGAAGGCTCGTATGCAAGGCTATGAAGCCTGTTGGGTGCCAGGAACAGACCATGCTTCCATAGCGACAGAAGCAAAAGTTGTTGGGATGCTCAAGGAGCAAGGTATTGATAAAAATGACCTGACCAGGGATGAGTTTCTGAAACATGCATGGGAATGGAAGGAAAAACATGGTGGTATTATCCTGGAGCAGCTAAAAAAGTTAGGCGCTTCCTGTGACTGGGATCGGACTAAGTTTACCATGGATGACAACCTTTCTGAAAGTGTAATTAAGGTATTTGTCGATTTCTATAAGAAAGGAAAGATCTATCGCGGGGTACGGATGGTAAACTGGGATCCGCAAGCCCAAACCGCTGTTTCAGATGAGGAGGTGATCTATCGTGAAGAGCAGTCAAAGTTATATTACGTTAACTATAAAATTGAAGGGGAAGATGGTTACGTTACCATTGCTACTACAAGGCCTGAAACAATCCTTGGCGATACGGCGGTTTGCGTGAATCCTCATGATGAAAGATTCAGACATTTAAAAGGCAAAAAGGT
>DAOVVI010000215.1 GCA_030637245.1 Cyclobacteriaceae bacterium | reverse complement strand
GGATTTTGCATTTGCAATATAGTCCTGATGGATCTAAAATAGCTTTTAGGTTAGATGTTGGGCCTCGTAATGAAAAATTTAAACACCTGGTAACCATGGATATCAATGGAGATAATGTGCACTATTTTGGTCCTAAACCCATGCATTTTAGCTGGTATGACGATGAAAGCATCATGGCACATGACAATCAGATTGATGATGGTTGGCCAAATGATAAAAGTTCTCGTAGATGGGATCAACAGGGTAGTTTTATCGAAACCTTAAGTGGCCCGGGAAATCATTTGGGAGCTTCTTTCGACAGAAAATTATATGCTTCCGAATCCTGGTACCAAACAACTCCAGTGATCCTTAGCGTTTTTAAAAAAAGTCATTCAAAGCCTTATTGGCAGGATACTGTATCACAAGATCATCATACCATCTGGACATTAGCATACCATATCAATCCTTCCTTTTCACGAGATGGAAAAAGAGTTTATTTCAATAAGTGTATTACTCCCGGAAAAGTTCAAGCGTACATGGTCGTTTTACCAGAGAATTAATTATAGCTGTTTAAATGCTGTAAAGGCACATATTTAACTATGTATAGGCAAGAATAGATAAGATAGGTCCGATTCCCCTACGGATTACTAAAAATCCTCTTTACATCAAGTATTGAATGTTTTTTAATCCTTTTTGAAAATTGCGTGAGTTTTTGTGTGGGTTTTAAAATTTCTATATTTACTTTTTATAGGCAATTGTCATAACTAATAATTGAATATATAATGTTCTATACTTTACCAGAGTGGGTTCAAATGGTTACGCAAATTGCTACAACTATTACTGCGATTATGGTTGCTCGATATGCTTACCTGCAATATTTAAAAACTCCAATACAAAAACCTGAACAGAAACCAGAATCCATACCAGAACCAATTCTTGAAAAAAGTAAAACGATTTTGGGTGCTAAATTGGTGGTATTTCAAACCTCAAAACAAAAAACCACATTAATAGTGGATGATACCGGATTAACCTGCTTATTAGAAGACCCTAACCTTAAAAATTCTGGAATTCAATGGACAATCAATCCAGATGAGGCAAATGAAATTTTAAAGAATAATCAGATTGATGTTAATGTAGGCTATAAACCTAATACAGGTACTTTTGATATAGGTAGAAGAAAGAATTGGTTATACTCCAAAAAGTTATTCGGTTCAGAATTAGCCTTTTTAGAGTCTCTGAAAAATATGGTTGGTAATGCTGCTCAATACTCACCAAATTATACTGGATAATCTACAACTTACGTAATCTTTTAGGTATCATATAATCAAATTAAAAAAGATGGAGAAAGCTACAATACCACTGTTACCCAAACCAATGAGCAAACCAAATTTACTTCTTCAGTCGCTTATCAACACAGTCTTACAACACTATCTTATTCAGACCATTTTGAAGATGGTAAAAGCAGACATCATGGAATGATACTTTCCTGCGGAATTAAATATGCATTGAAGAAGAACTAAACCATTTTCGAGTTAAGACTATTTTTTTGATAGAAGTACTCCCTATATTCTTAGGATTCAAATAGCTGATAATCATATGATTCCATCCTGATAATATTTCTGTAGATAATAGGCACAAGTCATGCCACTCCGCCAGGCCATGGCCGGAAGACCTGCGCCAAATAGGGTCAGAAATATTAATCCTAACAGATCATGCTGTGGTTCACTTTTTTGAAAACGGATTGGGAATTTTTACTAAATCCTCAATTATCTTTCCGTTGTGCTCAAATCGGGCAAGCGTATAAACATTTCCATTTGGTCCTACAGCAATCGAATTTACGTAGATTGGCCTCTCGCCATCCGGATAAAAAATCGGACCATGATCCATATATTTCCGGTTTGGAATATTGTATGTGATAAGATGAAGATTCTCCAACCCTCTGGCACCTCCCATTGCCATATCTTCCTTCCCTTTCGCTCGATGCCCTTCAAAATAAACCGGCCCTCCGGTAAGATAATAAATTGTCTGCCCATCGGTACCAAGCTGAAAACCCAGATACCCATAGGTGAAATAATCAAACATTCCACTTCTTCTCGATGGCTCAGAGGTAATTCGATCCACAATTTCTATATCAGATTCACGTGGATCAAATCGGAATAAATATCCGGAATTTCCATGAACGCCATATGCCGCCCCTTCTTCAGGATGCCAGACGATTTGTCGCCAGTTATATCCCATACTTCCGGGATCGGTTGGATCGTATTTTCCAAAATAATCAAGCCGTAAATTGACATTTTCTACTTTTTTTACCACTTCAGAATTCGGGCTATACGAAAATATATCTCCCTCTGAAGTGGAGTAATAGACAGCTCCATCTCTATGGTCAACAAACATGGAACGACACACCACGCGATAGTCATCTCCCGGTGTACCTGCTTCTCCCATCGCAGAAACCAGCCCCAGATTCTTCAATTTTTTCGTATTCATATTATAATGAATAAAGTATCCTTTTGGCCAGGTAATGCCATAAATATGACCCCTGTCTTTATCCATTGTCATGGTAATAATCCCTTCTCCGTCAGGCGCTATCGCCAATTCATCAAATTCCCCGCTTGAAAGATCGTATGACAAAAAATGCCCTCCGGGATAAAGCTTGTATCCATCAGGAGGATTTACAGGTAATCGTTCACTACCGTCAATTATTTCATAATATCCAACGTGAGTAGCAAAATATAAAATGCCATCTTTCTCATGAAACCGGACATGGCTTTTCCCTTGTGCAATAGCTCCATGGCCTTTTTCGCCACTTACATCCGTTAAGTCCGCCAGAAATTTGGTTTCATCTGTTTCAGGATCATACACATACATTTGACCTCCCTTATCTATCAATGCAGACGATAATACATAATATATCTTGCCATCGCTTGCTTCAGAAATTGCATTGTAAGTATCATGTGCATCATCAAATCCTGAAAAATATCTTTTCGCTGTTAAAGTTTTATTTTTAGAATCCTGTGATGATGACAAATAGTTTTTAATCGCCATCTCATGAATAATTTTTTCAGGCAATTCTATCCCGAGTTGAGCTGACAATTCCAGCATTTCACCATAGATCAACTGTTCAATATCCAATTTCCATTTTCCTGGTAAACCATATACTCTTTGCGAAGATACTGACTCATAGCCTCCTTCTTGAATTATTTTAGAAGTTTGGATATAGGACATCACATCATTGGAATAGCCCATGACAAAGATATCCGGGCCGAAAATCCGTTTGAAACCAATCGAATAATCGATTACCACTTCACCACCCATACTCAATATTAGCTGGTCGCCAAGTTGCCAAATTTGAACTGGATATGGGTATGAACTAATTAACGTTTCACCACGCTCGACTTTATCATGCATGCGTATAGCCCAACGTTTCTCGTAGCCGGTAAATGTTTCTGCCATTTGTGCCAATTCTTCCTGTGAAGGAGTTTCTAATGATAGTTCAACTTCTGAGTATGCAGTTTTTAATTTTGGCGAAAGCTCCCGCATTGGCTCATCCAAGACTCTTTCGACAGCAGCCGCAAGCTCTTTCCCATACTGTTTGGCTAAGCCAATTGTTCGCCGTGGTAATGGATTCTGGTCGCTACCTGCTCCCTGGAAAAATAATGCAGTTACATCCGGATGCGATTTTTCTAACTCCAACTGTGCAAATCCGGGATAATCGCCAGACCATTTATTAATATCCAAAACAGTTGGGTGGCAGGCATATCCAAAAGCCACTGCCATTAAATCTCCGGCCTCATCTACTATTTTGATTACAGGTACCGCATAATCGTTCGGCCCTTTTAATTCCGTCTGTTGAAGCAATGTCTTTGCGTTATTATTTCGCCTGTTGACTTGAAAACGCGTGACTCCATTTTGTGTAAAAAGCTGTGCCGGCTTCATTGCTTGCATTGCCTCCCCTGTCAAAGCGACAATTTGATCTTCCAGCCAATCTGAATATCGATTTATTCTTTTCAGTTGAATTGAATCCAATGGATAGATATCAAACAATGCGTCCTGCAAAACCGGACCGGAATGTGTGTGTGAACTATTTAATATAATTTGAGCCCTGGATAATTCGTACTTTTCCCTTAGTCGGTCACGAATATTGTCAGACATTTTCTTTGGCACCCCAAGTAAATCTGTTGTTATAAGTACTGTCTGTTTTCCATCTGCGTCTTCTAAAGCTAGAGCCTTGGCCCATAAATCATGTAGCTTTCCATCCGAAGGATCTGTACGAGCGGCATATCCCGCCAACCACATCGATTGCTGTGGAGTAATTACCATCCGGGCAACACCTGCTTTCCAGCCCCTTTCGTTTTCACTCAAAACATTGGATGACTCAACTATCTGGAAAGTCAGGACTAAGAAAAAAGTTAGCGCTGAACTAAAAAATAATTTTCTCATGATTTACTAATTTTTTCTGCGTTATTATAAATTTTTTCAATTGCCAAAGCGATTTCATCCATATCCTTTTTGTCGGCAAGTAACATTCTTTGCGAAAACCAAACTGCCTCCTCATTGCATAATCGATCATTCTCCGGACATTGATTTTGCTCATTATATTTATTAATGTCCAGCATTTTCTTCGGATACATTTTTTGAAAATTCTTCGATTGAAGCGCATTATTCAAGTATGGCATTTTGTTCAGGGTGGAATATCCTTTTGAACAAGGAACACCCTCTGCATGAAGCGCTTTAAGAAATTTTTCCCTTGGCATGCCCTTAAATTCTTCTTTTTTATAGCGAAAAGGGAATAAATGAAATGCAGCCCTGGTTACACCATCGTAGAGTTTATAAGGAATTATTCCGGGAATATCCACAATTTGCGATTTCAAATATGCTGCGTTT
>DAOVVI010000288.1 GCA_030637245.1 Cyclobacteriaceae bacterium | reverse complement strand
TCAAAGATACTATATTGAATAATATCGCAGAATTACAGGCCATTTCACCGGAACAAATGATTGAAAATAGAATAAACAAATTCTGTGGAATGGGCGTGGTAGAAGGATAATGTATAAGGAGCCCGTTGTTAAAATTATAACTTCAACCACCATGACTATTTATGTTGTGGTGGTTTTTTAATTGAAAGGAATATTATAAAACACAAAACCACAAGTATCAAACAATGAAATTACATAGTATTCATACGGGACTTTTTAAACTTGACGGAGGGGCTATGTTTGGGGTTGTCCCAAAGGCAATATGGAGTAAAACTAATCCGCCTGATGATTTCAATATGTGTACCTGGGCCATGAGATGCCTCCTGATCGAAGATGGAAATAGATTAATATTAATTGACAATGGAATAGGTGATAAACAAGAGGAAAAGTTTTTCAGACACTTTCACCTTCATGGTGATTATGCTCTTGAAAGCTCGCTAAAGACTGCCGGATTTTCATTCAATGATATCACTGACGTATTTTTGACACACCTTCATTTTGACCATTGCGGGGGCGGCGTCGAATGGAAGGACAGGGAGAAGAAAATTGCAAAAACTGTTTTCCCCAATGCTGCATATTGGAGCAATACGGATCATTGGCAATGGGCTACCCAACCCAATGCGCGGGAAAAAGCCAGTTTTCTAAAAGAGAATTTATTTCCCATGCAGGAATCCGGTCAACTAAAATTAATAAAACCACAAGAAACTAGCCCTTTCGAGCAATTTGAAATACTTTATGTAGATGGTCATACTGATAAGATGATGATTCCTCATATTAAATATAAGGATAAAACCATTGTTTTTGCTGCAGATCTGCTTCCTTCCGCAGGTCACATTCCACTACCCTATGTGATGAGTTACGACACCAGACCTTTGATAACTTTAAAAGAAAAAGCCGCATTTCTTCAAAAAGTAACTGAAGAAAAATTTATTATCTTTTTTGAACATGATTCGGAAAACGAATGTTGTACACTGAAAATGACTGAACGGGGCCCGAGATTTGAACGTGCCTTCCCTTTAAACGAAATAGTATAATAATGAAAAAAATTGGCGTTTCGCTTTCAGGGGGTGGATCGAGAGGGATTGTGCATTTAGGTATCTTAAAAGCAATTGATGAGGCAGGCATAAAACTCAGTATGGTAACAGGAACGAGCGCCGGAGCTATTGTTGGCGCTTTCTATTGTTCAGGATATTCTCCGGACAACATCATGGAAATCATCATGGAAACAAAGCTCTTCAAGTACGTTCGACCGGCTATCAGTTTTTCGGGTTTATTAAAACTTGAAACCATTGTTTCTGTTTTCAAAAAATACTTGAAAAACGATTCTTTTGATGCACTTAATATCCCATTGGTGGTGGCGGCAACCAATGTGAGAACCGGGACCAATGCATTTTTACATGACGGACCTTTAGTCCAATCCATATTGGCTTCCTGCGCAGTTCCCGTAATTTTTGAGCCCATTAAACTAAATGGAGAAATCTATATTGATGGTGGGATATTAAACAATTTACCTGTTGAACCATTAATTGGTCATTGCGATGTGATCATCGGAATTAATTGCAATCCTATTTCGGAAAATTATGAACCGGGAAATATGAAGTCCTTACTGGAGCGGTCACTGTTAATGGCCATTAGTGTAAATACTTTTTCAAAAAAGGGTCTTTGTGATTTATTTTTAGAACCGGACGGGTTAAAAAACTTTGGTGGCTTTGATTTTTCCAAAGCCGGCGAAATATTTCAAATTGGATATGAATATGGAAAATCATCAATAGATAAAATTAAGGTGCTTTTATAATTTGACAATATGGATAATTATACTTTTTTATAAAATAAGATTATAAGATGATACCGGCCTGCCTCGCCGCCCGCCTGCCGGCGAGGCAGGGCAGGCGGGCACAAAGGAATGATTAAACGTTCTGGCAAATAAGCAGGTTTTGTAAAATATAAACAGATGAAAAACTTAATAAAAATCATGGCTGTGGTACTTGCTGTACCATTATTTACTAATTGCGAAAGAATGAAAAAGGAAACAGAAAGTACAATCATTCAACCGGTTGCTGAGAAAGTTGAGAAAGAATTGACAGCACATGGAGATGTCAGGATCGATAATTATTACTGGATGCGTTTAAGTGATGAGCAAAAAAATGATAAGACTCCGGATGAACAAACTCAAAAAGTATTGAATTATCTGAATGCTGAAAACGAATACCTGGACAAGGTTATGGGGCATACCATGGATTTTCAGGAGCAATTATTTGAAGAGATCAAAGGGAGAATTAAGCAGCAGGATGAAAGTGTGCCCTATTTCAAAAATGGATACTGGTATTATACCCGATTTGAAAAAGATCAGGAATACCCAATTTATTGCAGAAAAAAAGATGCTATGGAGTCTGAGGAAGAAATCATGCTGAATGTCAACGAAATGTCAGAAGGTCTTGAGTTTTACAACATAGTAGGGTTGAGTGTAAGTCCTGATAATAAATTGCTCGCTTATAGTGAAGACACACTTAGCAGAAGAATATATACCGTTCGGTTTAAAAATCTTGAGACAGGTGAACTTTTGGATGATGAACTAACCAATACACAAGGTGGCGCTGCCTGGGCAAACGACAATAAAACAGTTTTTTATACATCGAAAAATGAGGTAACACTACTTACTGAAAAAATAAAGCGTCACACGCTCGGTGAAAATGAATCTGATGATATTGTAGTTTATCACGAAAAGAATCCATCATTTTACATTGCCGTTAATCGGTCCAAATCCGGAAAATACATCATTATATCTAATCGCAGCACCCTGGTTAAAGATTATCATATCCTTGACTCCAATGATCCCAATGGGAAATTCACACAGTTTACTTCCAGGGAAAAAGACATGTTGTATTCCATTGATCATTTTGACAAAAAATTTTACATCACCACCAATTGGAATGCTAAAAATTTCCGCCTGATGGAAACGAATGAGGACAATACCTCTAAAGAAAACTGGAAAGAGGTGATGCCTCACAGACCAGATGTACTTTTGGGAGGAATTGAAGTGTTTAATGATTTTCTGGTTATTGAAGAGCGAAAAGCAGGATTAACTAATTTAAGGATCATTAATCAAAAAACTGGGAAAGAGCATTATCTCGATTTTGGAGAGCCTGCCTATATGGCTTATATTTCTATTAATCCTGAATTTTCCAGTGAATGGTTGCGATTTGGATATTCCTCATTAACTACACCAAATTCTACCTTTGATTACAATATGAGAATAAAAGAAAAGGTATTGAAAAAGCAGGAAGAAGTTGTTGGGGGACATGATCCTGAGGAATACAAAACTGAACGATTGTATGCCTTAGCCAGAGATGGTGTTGAGGTCCCAATTTCTATTGTATATAAAAAGGACTTTCAAAAAGATGGCAACAGGCCTTTATTACTTTATGGATACGGCTCTTACGGAAGTACTATTGATCCGGGATTCAGTTCGGTTCTTTTAAGCTTGCTTGACAGGGGATTTGCATTTGCAATAGCGCATGTTCGGGGCGGTCAAATCTTAGGCCGTCAATGGTATGAAGACGGGAAGTTGCTCAAAAAGAAAAATAGCTTTTATGATTTTATTGATTGCGCAAAATACCTGATCGATGAGGGATACACAAGCAAAGATCACATCTATGCCCAGGGTGGCAGCGCCGGTGGACTTTTAATGGGTGCAGTTCTCAATTTTGAACCTACCTTGTTTAATGGAATGATTGCAGCTGTCCCTTTCGTGGATGTAATTTCAACCATGTCTGATCCTGCCATTCCTTTAACAACCAATGAATATGATGAATGGGGGAATCCTGACAATAAGGAGTATTACGAGTATCTCCTTACCTATTCTCCATATGACAATGTGGAAGCAAAGGAATACACAACCTTATTGGTGACCACCGGATTATTCGATTCGCAAGTACAGTATTGGGAACCGGCAAAATGGGTAGCCAAACTACGCGAATTAAAAACTGATGAAAATCTGTTAGTGCTCCATACCAATATGGAAGTAGGGCATGGAGGCGCTTCTGGCAGATTTAAACGCTACAAGGAATATGCTTTGGAATATGCCTT
>DAOVVI010000094.1 GCA_030637245.1 Cyclobacteriaceae bacterium | reverse complement strand
GAATTTCAGTGATCTTTCAATGACCAATGGATCTTTGAACACTTTATTGATTACAAATGGGTCGGTATCTTTGAAGGACAATCGGATTGAATTTCAAAATTTCAATATCTCCGATAGTCTCAAAAATCAAATCTTGATAGAGGGTAATATTGATGCAGAAGAATTTAATGATCCGGAATTCGATCTTGAAATATCTTCACCCGATTTCATGGTCGTCAATAGTAAAGAGGAAAAAAACAAGCCCGTCATTGGGAAGCTTCATTTGGGAATGAATATTGATGTCAAAGGAAAACTTTCGAAACTGGTCGTAAATTCTGGATTTACCATCAATGAAAACACAGACATAATGTATGTGTTACCAGGCAAAGACCTGGAGTTAATTACCGACGAAGGAATTGTGGTATTTACTGATTTTGAAATTAGGTCAGATACCGTTCTGGCTCTGGATCAAAATCAATTTATTGCAGATTCTTTATTAGCAAAGATAAGAGGGATTGATCTCACTGTAAATCTTAAAATTGATCCTCAAGCACAGTTCAGTATATACATAGATCCCAATTCCGGAGATATCACCTCCTTCAAATTAAATGGCAATCTGCAATACAAGTACAACGACATCCAAAGAGGATATCTGACTGGTTTGATTGAGTTAGAAGAAGGTTTTTATGATCTGTCGTTTTACGGATTGGTAAAAAAGAAGTTTGTATATGATCCGGGCAGCACCATCGCCTGGTCGGGAAATGTGATGGATGGTGAAATTAATTTTTCAGCTCGATATGAGGTTAGAACCAACTCGGTAGGTTTGGTATCTAATGAAATAAGCAGTTATGAAAAATCAATGTACAACCAACGATTGCCATATGAAGTGATTCTCAAAATACACAATCAAATATCTTATCCTGCGATTTCATTTGGCATCGATTTGCCGGATCGGTATAAAAACGACAATCCAACTATCGCATCCAAACTCATTATGCTGGATCAACCAAGCATGGAATCCGAGCGCAATAAACAAGTGTTTGCTCTTCTTGTTGGAGGCACATTTATTCCCGAGAATCCTGATGTGAATGAAGGATCCTCCAGCAGCAATTTTGCGACTACCGCAGCAAGAAATAGTGTCAATGCCATCATGACCCAACAATTAAATAATCTGACCGGCCAGTTCATTAAGGGTATTGATGTTGACATGGGCGTGAATACTTTTGATGATTATGCTTCCGGAAATGCCCAGGTCCGTACGCAACTCGATGTTAAAGTATCAAAAAATTTGTTCAATGATCGTGTCTCGGCTGAGGTAGAAAGCCATATCGATCTCGAAGGCACTAATACAAACCCCGGAAGTCAAAGTACAGCCGGTATGACGGAATTTGCGGTCAGCTATCAACTCACAAAATCAGGAAATTACCGCATAAAAGTATTTCGTGAAAACGCCTGGGATATATTCGATGGCGAAATTCAGAATTCCGGTTTAGCATTTATTTTTATAAAAGAATTTGACAGTTTCAGAAAGAAGAAATGAGTGAATGCCTGAATGTTTGAATGAGTGAATGCAAGAATTCTAAAATGCTTAAATGATTAAATAATAGATCAACTTTTGAATAATTTCAACACTCATATCGATCTTGTTGCAAATTACTTAAACTTGGTTAAGGCTCATGGTCTTTACATTATTCTTTTAGCATTGATCATCAGCTCCTGCACCGGCCTTGGTAAACTATCTGATGGACAGAAAATAGTTACTAAAAATACACTCATCATTGAAGATAAAAACAATCTGGAGTACCATAGAAAAGTAAAAGATGAGCTTAAGAATGAATTGACGCCAAAGCCAAACGGGAAATTTCTTTGGATGAGACCGGGACTTTCGATTTATAATTCTATAAAAGAAACTAAAAATGAAAAAAGTTTCAAATACTGGTTGAAGTATAAACTTGGTCAGCCCCCTGCTATTTTTGATGAAGAAATCTGCAGTAAATTGACACTCACATTTGAAAATCGTTTATACCACAAAGGTAATTTCAATGCCCAATCCACTTACATAACACATGAAAAGAAAAAAACCGTTCAAATCGATTATCTTATACAATCCGGTGAAGCTTACAAGGTTGATACGATTATATTCCCGGAACCCATTGATCAATTAACAAGCGCAATCGATCATTTCCGAGCCGAATCGCTTATTACCAAAGGAAAGCCGTACAACCTGGAGACATTAAAAGAGGAGCGTAAACGAATTGATCAGGAATTGAAAAATTTGGGATATTATTATTTTGACCCTGATTACCTGGTCTTTAAGGCGGATTCTTCGCAAGGAAATCACCGTGTAAAACTCAAAGTCTTGTTGAAAAATGACAATCCCAGTGAATCAGCACAGGTATTCAAAATTGATAAGGTATTTGTGGCAGAAGATTTCAGACTGAAAAACTATTATCCTGATACATCCAGCTATGGAAATTATACCATGCTTTCAGCAGAAAATTATATGAGGCCAGATGTGCTTCTGAACTACGTATTTCTCCAAAGCGATAGTTTATACGCTAAAAAAGACCATAATAATACACTCAGGCAACTTATGGGTATTGGGGCATATAAGTATGTAAATACCAGGTATGCAGAATCAAAGGACAAAATAAACTCGCTGGACGCATTGCTGACGCTCACTCCCAGTCAAAAAATGTCGGTAAGCACAGAGCTCAATGCGGTCAGCAAATCCAACAACTTTGTTGGCCCCGGAATGAAACTTAGCTTTAAAAGCAGAAACTTCTTGCGCGGCGCAGAGGTTTTTTCCATAAACTTAAACGGTCGATTCGAAAAACAAATCAGCAGTGAAGGAGATGATACTGCCTATGAGGTCAGTGTGGATGCCAACCTGGATATACCCAGGATTATTCCATTCAAAACAAAAAAGACATCTAAACCTTATGTGCCCTTTACCAACATCACGATAGGAACGGGAATTTATACCAGGGTATCTTTATATAAATTTAATACCTTCAATACGAGTTTGGAATATACATGGAGAAAAAGCAGGTTCCTGACCCATAAGTTTAAACCTATTGATATTAGCATAACAGATCTTCTGGACGCTTCAGAAGAATTCAAAGAATTTTTATTATTAAATCCATCGATTCGCAAAAGTTTTGAAGAACAGTTTATCATTGGCTTCTCATACAATTTCATTTTCAATCACCTTAGCGATTCCAAAAAAAAGCAGTACTATTTTTCTTTTGGGGCTGATCCTTCCGGTAACATGGTTGCTCTGATTCATAAATTGGCTTCCGGCGAAGAAAGTTCTCCTGAAAATCCGGCAAAAGTTTTTGGGTCGCCGGTTTCTCAATATTTCAGGTTCAGGATAGATGCACGGTACTATATTAAAACAGGAAAAGAAGCCAGAATTTCCACTAGATTGTTTACGGGCATTGGACTTCCATATGGAAATTCTACCGTTATGCCCTATGTAAAACAGTTTTATGCAGGAGGTACGAATAGTATCCGGGCATTCCGGGCCAGGTCAGTGGGACCAGGTACTTACCATCCGCCTGATAGTTTGAATAATGTACTTATTGACCAGACAGGTGAAATAAAGATGGAAGCAAATGTGGAATACCGCTTTCCAATAGTTGGATATTTAAAGGGAGCCCTTTTTACAGATATTGGAAATATCTGGCTGGCACATGAAGATTCGCTTCGTCCGGGAGGGAAATTTGATGTGGACACCTTTTATAAAGAAATTGCTGTCGGCTTAGGAGTTGGATTGCGAATTGACGTTGACCTGGTTGTTTTGCGATTTGACTGGGCTTTCCCTGTGAGAAAGCCATGGCTGCCTGATGGTCAGCGTTGGGTATTTGATGAGATCGATCTGTTTAATAGCCGATGGAGAAAAAACAATCTTTTGTGGAATATTTCCATCGGGTATCCTTTCTGATATACGGATTAATATTTCCTCCTTTACAAATCATTTAACACGCTATCACACAATCTTTTCATTTTCGGGAAATGTGATTTTAATTTTTAGCCTTCGTTCTTTCGGATTTGAAATATTCAGGTCAATTCAAGGAGTTGGAAAATAAAAAAAATCTTCCCAGCCGATGAAGAGGATATGAAGAGGATTCTACAGACGGTGGGAAGATCTCTAACCCTTAACTTTGAGCAAAGGTTGCGAATATTTCTTTATTGGTAAATCCCTTATTCAGGGGGATATTTTAAAATAAAATGTTATAGGAAACAGCAACATTTTTAGTCATTCATCTGATAATCAAATAAATAACTAGCCAATAATTTTATAATTTTTACCCCAATTGCGGGGATATGCGACATAAATTTAATATATCAGTAAAATATATTATGAATTATAACAATCGTTTAATACTATTTTGGAATTGACATCATTAGTGATTATAAAATTGGTTATATCAGCAATTACAAACTATACTACCAAATTAACATAAATACAACTGAAAGATTCCATAAATAATCATAACCGTCTAAAAGATTATATGGTTAATTATCAAATAGTGATTTATGTTAAAGAAAAAAATCCCTAAGATTGGGTGATTGATTGTGCCGTGTATAATTCTTAATTACATCCTTTGCAAAATGAACGATGAACGTGAAATGAGAAACAGAATAGAAATTGTCGAGGACAATGATGTAGTAAGGGATGGCTTGCAACTACTTATTAGTAGTATGAGTGACCACACTGTTGTCGGGGCCTATATATCTTGTGAACAGGCATTGAAAAACCTTGACAGGGATATGCCGGAGGTGATATTAATGGATCTGGACCTCCCGGGAATGAGTGGGATTGAGGGAATACAACGGATTAAAAAACGCAAGCCGGAGATACATATAATTGTGATTACAGTTCATGAGGATAGTGATATGGTTTTTGATGCCTTATGTGCCGGCGCATCAGGATATATCACCAAAAATGCCAACCATTCAAAGCTTCTCGACGCAATCGATGAAGTGCAATCAGGCGGAGCTCCGATGAGTAGTAAAATCGCCATGATGGTAGTAGGATCATTTCAGAAAAATCATAATTCACCTCTTACTTCCAGGGAAACCGAAGTGCTTGAGTTGATTGCAAAAGGAAAAAGCTACTCAGTTATTGCTGATGAGTTGTTTATTCACAAAGAAACTGTTAAATCCCATATCAAGAATATTTACTTCAAATTACACGTGAATTGCAAAGCAGACGCCCTGGAAATAGCAAGAAAAAATAAATTGATTTAGCTTTTTGCTAGTACCGAAAATCCGCTGGCGCACATTTACAATGACCTCTCCAAGGGAAAATGATGCTTTTTCTCGTGGTTTATTAATGGCAATAAGACTGTAGCTACTCGCCTGCCTCCCACAAGGCCACTTCACTGGCCTGTTGGTGGGGTAGGGGCCCAAACAGACCGCTCCATCCCTGGCGCAACCTTGTCACTCTCAAGGGCGCCCACCTGCCGGCGAGGCAGGCAGCTCGAAGAATTTCCCTGCTATCTGCAATCCTGCCTCGCCGACTGGTGAAGATTTCCAAAACAGAAACCTACCTGACCGATCAGGAATTATGAATCCCTGTCTCGGCCGATCCAATTAAAAATCCCCCTCAATTTTATCGGATAATATTGACTATTATAATTTTATCTATTCAACGATTCTTTTTTACTAAAACACTCCTGGATTTGGATTAAATATGGTTTTTTATCACCCTTTCTTCGTCAAATTTCACCCATAATGAGGGATACCTTATTAGCTAATTTGTCGCCAATTTGTCAGTGGGTTAAAAAGAATGCAATACTTAATTACTAAATTACAAGTGAATATGCATTATATATAACACCTGTTTTTTGACCATGTGAACCGATTTTTAATCTTGGTATTATTTCTAACTAAAAAATCTGATTTTAATGAAACACAAACTACATTATTTGACAGTGTTGTTGTGCTTTACAATGTTTACTGTAAAAGCACAAGACCGGACTGTAACAGGAACTGTGACTTCATCTGAGGATAAGACTGCTGTTCCGGGAGTAAACGTGGTAGTAAAAGGAACTGCCATAGGTACAATAACTGATCTGGATGGGAAGTATTCCATAGATGTCCCGTCTGATGAAAGTATATTGGTTTTTAGCTATATAGGCTTAGCTACCCAGGAGGTGCAAGTAGGCGCTCTAAGTATTATGGATATAGCCATGATCACTGATTTAACGGAATTAACTCAAATTGTTGTTACGGCAGTAGGAATCGAGAGGGATAAATTGGCCCTGGGTTATTCTGTGGCGAAGGTAGAATCTGAAAGTATCCAGCAGAGGGCTGAGCCGGATCCTGTTAGAGCGCTTCAGGGTAAAGTAGCTGGTGTAAACATTATTGGCTCTGGAGGGGCAGTAGGTGAAGGAACCAATATTACCATTAGAGGTAATTCTTCATTGCTTGGAAATAATCAACCATTATTTGTAGTTGATGGAATCCCTTTTGATAATACAACTTATTCTACAGGT
>DAOVVI010000547.1 GCA_030637245.1 Cyclobacteriaceae bacterium | reverse complement strand
GCAAAGTCCCTTGCCTCGCCGGCAGGCGGGCCTTCAGGGGATTTAGGGGTGTTATACTTTTCGGAGTGGATTCAATACTAAATCTTTGAAATACATATAAATGTTGTTCTCAACTTCCAACAATTGAGAACAACATTTGCAAAAAAAATTAATTAGCCAATTCGATCTTAAATGGTATTTTAAGTTTTTCCCATCTCAAATACGCTGTAGCACCATTATCCGACAATTCATCAAAGTTAAATTCAAGCCACTCCATGTGCTGATCTTTGACCGGAATTACACTAATAGTTAGCGCATCTTCACTAGAGTTGTAGGAATAACTTCCCCAGTCGGCATTTTTTTTATTAAACATTATTTTGACGCTTTTCTCAGAGACTATCATGTGAATACCGTATTTACCTGCCGGTATCTTTTTACCTTCTATTTTCAAATCATGATTAAATTCAATAGTAGTATTTTCATTTGCTCCGGCTCTCCATGGATAATCCTTTTCTTTAGAGTAGCTATTCCCAGGATAAAGGCCATAAGGAACGATATCACCCCAAACAACTCTTCCTTTTACACCAGGTCTGCTGTAATCAATCACAATATCGGTATCAACTCCGATTCTTTGTGTTACGGATGCTTTCGGACTTTTTCTAGGTTTAGCATCCTGCGCTTCAGAAACGTTGCTAAATGTCACAAAAACCATTGCAACAATACAAGCAAGAATAGACAATCTCATTTTTTTCATTTTGTTAGTAAGTTTAAGTTTAGTAATAAAGTTTACAAATATTTCACTCTATTAAAACAAATTGTTTGAAAATTATTTGAAAATTATCATTTCAACTGATTCATGTATCATCTTCCACAAAACATTTCCCGATTCCATAATATCAAGCCTGTTTTGAATACCGTTTTTTACGCACCGCAATTTTTGTATAATATTTGAGTTATATTTGCATTTTTACTTTTGTAGCGCTTAGGAAAAACATTGCAGGATCATAGTATTTATACACTTCAGAATGGAATCAGAATAGTCCACAAGCAAATTCAGAATTCAAAAATTGCACATTGTGGATTCATTCTGGATATCGGGAGCAGGGATGAAAGTCCTAATCAGTTGGGACTTGCTCACTTCTGGGAACACATGGCATTCAAAGGCACTAAAAAGCGAAGGTCATTTCAGATAATTAATAAGCTGGATACCCTGGGAGGTGAATTAAATGCCTATACTTCCAAAGAAAATATTTGCTTTTATGCATCAGTTCTCAATGATCATACAGAAAAAGCTTTTGATCTGTTAACAGACATTACCTTTAACAGTACTTTCCCTGAAAATCAAATAGAGAAGGAAAGAAATGTGATCCTGGAGGAAATGTCCATTTTCCAGGATACTCCTGAAGATGCGATACAAGATGAATTTGACCAATTAATATTCTCCGGTCATCCTCTTGGAAGCAATATACTGGGAACAAAGGAAAGTGTTCTATCATTCAGACAAAGTGATTTTTTTTACTTTATTCGGCAGCGCCTTAACACTGATCACTTAATTTTTTCCTCTGTCAGCAGTCTGCCTTTTTCCAAAGTATTACGATTAGCTAATAAATATTTGAAGGATATTCCAATTTATAATGCTAAAAAATCAAGAAAATATTTCGAGAATTATATAGCAAAAACAAGGTTGGAAAAAAAACATATTATGCAGGCTCACTGTGGAATTGGAACTACAACCTACAGCAATCAAGATTCGAAAAGACTGCCTTTTTCATTACTTATCAACACACTTGGCGGACCGGCTTTAAATTCCCGTTTAAATCTCACACTAAGAGAAAAATATGGCCTTGTTTATTCAATTGACGCAAATTATTCTGCATTCCATGATATTGGATTAATGAGTATATTTTTTGGTACGGAAAAAAAGCAGTTGTATAAAAGTGTAAACCTTGTAATTAAAGAATTGCGCAAGTTAACCAGTAAGCCAATGGGAAGCGGCCAGTTGCATAAAGCAAAGGAGCAATTTATTGGTCAGATGGCTATGGCAGAGGAAAATAATATCAGCCTAATGCTTATGCATGGAAAAAGTCTTCTCATTCACAATAAAATTGAATCATTTGAAGACGTGGTTAAAAAAATCAGAAAAGTTACATCTAAT
>DAOVVI010000517.1 GCA_030637245.1 Cyclobacteriaceae bacterium | reverse complement strand
CAGGGTCATAAGCGCTATTATCAGCATGGCATATGTATATCGCGAAACATTTTTCCACTCTTTCATTAATACGCCAACCAGGTAGCTAAAAAATATCAGCATAGACATATGAATCACCCAGCTTGCAAACATGAAATTTCCCATTCTCACATGTCCCAAACCGTAAAAGAAGAACTGTAATTACCACAATGACCCACCAAAAGCCGCCCAGATATAATTCCGGATAAAAGATTTAGTACCAATCTTTTTAGTTTGCAAAATTTCTTTAATTGTACCTTGTTTGATGCCTAAAATAAGGAACCAGATAAAATTAGTTACAAAACAGCCTGTTGTGGATACGATGATTTTGGAGTTCCCTTCAAAGTGACCTGCTCCATATTGTGCCGCCAAATCAGAGATTGGTTGGCCGTATTCCAATGATATACCGAACACTGCTGATAAAACACCAGCAAATATGGAAAGTGCAAGCCCTTTCTTCATATTGAAGTGGACGGAACTGTTGCTGCCTTGGATCTTTGATAAGTCTTTCTCTTTTTTATAACCTGCCGAACCACAGAGGGCAACTCCCAATATGGATACCATCATCCCGGTTAAAACAATTAGCCCACCAGGTTTTTGAAAGTGCTCAATCAGATTACCATTAATAATTAACGGTGTTATTGTACCGAGAACTGCCGAGATCCCAATCGAGATTGTATAGGTAAGCGAAAATCCGATATGCCGGATAGCGTATCCAAATGAAAGTCCTCCAAAACCATAAAGTGCTCCTAAAACAAAGGGTATGACCAGAGCTGGTGTTGGTGAATTTCGTAATACTAAAAATAAGTGCGGAACAGTAATAATGCCAATGATTACCGGCATGATCAACCAGGCGAAGGCAGCCTGTACCAACCAATAACTACCCCATGACCAACTATTAGTTTTATGAAAAGGCAGGTAACATGAAGACGCCGAAATCCCACCTATGGCATGCAGTCCTGTACCGATGATTGGATTTGGTGTAATCATGTTGTTAAAGAATAGTTTTAATATTTAATCCATCTAATCCAGGTGAAAAACTTCTTCCATATTGGCCCACCACTCTCCTTCATCCCGACTTTCAAGAGGAGCCTGGCAGGGCTTGCAAACCGCCCACCATTTTTGTGTTATTGGGTCTGCTGCCATCTTTTCCATATCGGCCTCAAAATCAGTTCCTGTATATTCAAAATAACTGAACAAGTAATCATCTTTCAGATATATGGAATAGTTGCGGATATTGCATTCACTAATTATTTTTAAAACATCAGGCCATACAGCAGCATGAAGATTTTTGTATTCTTCAATTTTTTCAGGTTTTACTTTTATAACCATTCCGTAACGTTGCATTGTAAATGTGTTTATGGGTTTTATTTAAATTTCTTCATCGAAAACTCCCAGTCGAAGAGGATATCTTCCATACTCCCGCACCAGGTTCACAATGTAATCATAGGTGTGACCTGACACCGCACTTGAAACGGAATGGTCAGACTGGAATATAAATCCTCCCCCTTTTGCCGCATTAAGTTTTCTCAAAACTTCTTTGCGGATCAACTCCCGGTCACCTGTTTCCCAAACCTGGATATTACTATTCCCACAAAAACCGATTTGGTTTCCGAATTTACGTTTTAGCTCCACCGCATCCATGCTTGCCTTAACCTCAAGAGGATTATAAGCATCAACACCTATTTCAATAAAATCTTCAAATATCAAATTTACATTTCCACAACCATGGTAAATGACAGGTAATCCTTGCTTATGACACTCTTCAACCATTGCTTTCACCCACGGCTTGAAATACGTTCTCCAATATTCAGGATCGAACAACATGGTTTGGCTGTAGGCAACATCACCCCAAATAACCATGCCATCCAGAAGCCCATCCGCAGCTTTAATCTGTGCTTTCATACAGTCAAGGTAAAATTGGCCGATCCTGTTAATACATTCTCCCAACCGGTCCGGGTACATACCCATCCAAAAAAGTGTATTTTCCTGTCCAACAAGACGTGTTAAACATTCAGAACTTTCAATCATACTTCCGAAAACAGGAAAGTCTTTGTGCAGCTTCTCTACTGTTTCTATCCAGGGAGGTGAGTTCCGTTCAAAACCATCACCTACTCCCGCGATCTGGTTGTCGCCGGATTCAAAATAGCGCCTCTTGTCATAAGGGTCGTCAAATTCAAATGATTCTAATTTTTCTATTGTATCAGTATCCCAGGCAATAAATTCGGGCATTGGAAAATCAAATTTTTTCCTCATTGTAGTCTTGAATCCTGTTTTAACTACTACCTCAGATTCATCTTCTCGGAGCGTTTCAAATGACTGAATTATTGGATCCATATTCGGGATCGTTACAATCCAGTCGAGGTCATAATGATAATATGGATCT
>DAOVVI010000452.1 GCA_030637245.1 Cyclobacteriaceae bacterium | reverse complement strand
TTAGCTTTGAAAGCTATAAGCTTGATCTGGATAAAGCCTGGAGTGGCATCGATAATAAGCTCAATGAGCTTGAACGTAAAACTATAAAAATTCCATGGGCTAACATCCTGAAAATAGCAGCAATATTCATTGTTGTAATGACTGTAGCTTTTGGGTTTTACCTGAATAATCAACGAATCGCATTGGATAAAAATGGCATTGCATTGCACAATATATCTTCGGAGCTAGCGGATACAGAGGCATTCTATACAACTCAAATAACCGAGAAAATAAAAATGATAGAAGTTTCTGCGGGAAATATTGAGCCTGAAGTTCAAAACCAGCTAAATGTTTTAGATGAAGATTATCAGTCTTTAAAGGATGATTTAAGGGATAATGCTGACAGTGAAGAGATAATTAATGCAATGATTGGGTATTACAGGCTAAAGCTTGCGATGCTGGAAAAAATTCTTGATGAGATACAAAAAAATGATGATGATAAAGATCATGAAGAGGCACTTGAAATATAAAATTTACCTGGTCCTCATGGCGGTTCTATTTTGCCATGATATCCGGGCCCAGGAGACAAAACTTTCAAAATCGATTGACAAAACCTTCGAGGTATCCGGTCGATTGAGCCTGGAGATTACAAACAAATATGGAAATGTGATCATTGAAACATGGCCACGAAATGAAGTGTCGTTGAAAATTGAAATAATCGCCTATGGAAAGGATGGAAATGCAGCAGAAAAGCTTATGGACAGGGTAGAATTTGATTTTAAGCATTCTAGTGATTTTCTTGAAGTGGAGTCAGTTTTTGATAGAAAGAAAAGCTTTTTTAAAGACTTGTTAAATGCAGTAGGTGATTACTCAGCATCATTATTAAGTAAGCATAAATTGCAAGTCAACTACGAACTCAATATTCCGGAAACAACTGCCTCAATCACCATTGATAACCGGTTTGGAGATATTCATCTTGGAGATGTCGAAGGGAGACTGAACATCACCCTAGCTCATGGGAATCTTAGAGCAAATAAAATAGAAGATTATTCCAGACTGAGCGTGAATTATGGTAAGGCGAAAATTAAAGAAGTCAACGAAGTAAACATGTCATTGAAGGGTGCAGAATTGGAATTGGACTATTCAGGGAAGTTAAATTTGCAGAGCAGTTCATCTGCTGTATTTATTGGAAAAGTAATGGTTTTGGATATTGAATCTACCAATGACAAAATCGAGATAAATGAAGTGAGTGATATTTCCGGATCAGCAAATTTTTCTGAGCTAACAATTTCTCATCTGAATGAAATCTGTAAGCTAAATCAAAGTTATGGTGAATTGACCATAAAAAATGTTCCCGGCAATTTCAAATCAATTCGATTAAATGGAAAATCTACGGATTATGATCTGAAATTTTCCAGGAATTCGAGTTTTGAAACCAGGATATATGCCCGCGGCGATAAACTAATGATCACTGAATATCCAGGGCAAAGAGAAAAGCGCTATATGGACGAAAAATCCAAATTTGTACAGATTACAGGATTTTTTGGTACTGATCAGGATGAGCGCAAGCTTAATATTGATGCTCAAAATGGCGAAGTGATCATCGACTTTATTGATGTATTACCGGAAACTTATAATAAGTAAAAAAGGCAAATCTACCTTACCATGAAATATACGTTTACAATTTTGCTACTATTCCTAATGGCTTCTGCAATGGCCCAGGAATATAAAAACTCAACCGGGTTAAGACTGGGAAAGACTGATGGGGTGACCTACAAAAGATTTTTGACAGAAAACGGGGCAGTTGAATTTATGCTGGGGTTTGGGGGTTATGATAAAGGGATGCAAATCTATACGACCTATCAATGGCACATTCAGATTCCCACACAGTTTACAGAAAATCTGTATGTGTATTATGGAGTCGGGGGACATGTAGGTCATATCAGAGCACATGACAATCGAAATTACTATATAAATGATTCCACGGTCGTTTCTGAAGATGAAAAGAAAACCTATTATGCAATTGGTGTAGATGGTGTAATTGGCCTGGAATACCGGATTTTTACGGTACCTATGACTGTCAGTATGGAAGTAAAGCCATATTTCGAGTATTATGGATTGCGTTATACACAGTTTAGATTTTGGGATTTTGGATTCACTGTTAAATATATTTTTTAGTCATGAAAACAGGCAATCAAAATAGTATGAAAACAATTATATTGATCATAGGAATAATCATAGGCTTGGCTACTTTGTCATTTGCACAAGATCAAATAGATGAAATTCAGAAAAAGGATCAAATGCAGACCTTATTTGGCTTTGAATCTAAAATCACCGGATATGGATCGTTGGATACCAAATTCACCAGGTTAAATGACAAAGATGCGGTAATCGTTGGCGGCCATGGAGGAGTAATATTCAACAGCTACTTCTATTTCGGTTTAGGCGCTTATGGACTTGTAACGACTAACCAGTTTTCTGGCTCATCCCCGGAAGAATCATTGGACATGCAGATGGGATATACAGGGTTGATGATGGGATTCAACATTATGCCGAAGAAAGTAGTTCATTTTTCTGTGCCATTGTTTTTAGGTGTGGGAAACCTGGAGTTAGAACATAATGACATTTTTGTGGAAAATTCAGCTTTTCTTCTTTTCGAACCGGGATTGCAATTGGAAGTAAATGTAGCTCAGTTTATGAAGATTGGACTTGGAGTTGGATACCGAATGGTTCATGGGACAAACCTGAGAAATGATCTTACTGACGATGACCTCAGCTACTGGTCAGGAAATTTCTCTTTGGTTTTTGGAAAGTTTAATTAGAATTTTAATTGAATTTAGAAGAGCTACTTTTCATAAAAGTAAAGTTTGTGCGTAAGGAAAAACTGGAGCCTGTGATGCACTGTTGAGGATCTGGAGATGGTCAAATAACCGAATTGGAAATTG
>DAOVVI010000410.1 GCA_030637245.1 Cyclobacteriaceae bacterium | reverse complement strand
CTGATTTTATCCTTTTACCTTGTTCTCGTTGAATAGTAACGTTTAAAATAAATAGCCCAAAAATGAGGGACAATGTTTTTAAAGAGCGTAAATCAATTCCTAATTTTTCAGTGCTTTAAAAACTTCCATAATTATTTCCCGAATTATTCGGGTTAACCGACTTTCCTGCAGGCCGGAAACTTTGAACCGTGAACCAATAAACCTGAGTTGTTACAAACTTTTTAACCACTAATGTGTTGCACATCATAACAACAATTAAGTTTTATTACATGAATATGTAATTAAGTATTTAGGCGAGAAAGATTAGGCATTAAATACTCATCTTTGATTTCTGAATATGATTTTGATATTCAATCCATAAATAAACAGTAGCACCAATTTTACTCAAATCTTTTAAATGATCGTAATTAGCAAAACCGTGTTATCTGATGATATCGCAGATAACTATTTTCTGTGTGATCTGAATAAATGTAGAGGTGGATGTTGTGTAGAAGGAGACCTTGGCGCACCATTGGAGGAGGATGAACTTCCGATACTTGAGGAAGTATATGAGCAGGTAAAACCATATTTATCAGAACAGAGCATTAAAGCAATAGAAGAACAAGGCAAATATATCTTTGATGAAGATGGAGAGTACTCTACCACAACTATCAACGGAAAGGAGTGTGCTTATGCCATATATGATAAAAAAGGAATATTGAAATGTGGAATTGAAAAGGCTTATGAGGAAGGTAAGTCAACATACAGAAAGCCAATTTCATGTCATTTATATCCTATCCGTGTTACAAAATATGATAATTACCATGCGCTCAACTATGACCGGTGGGAAATTTGTTTGCCGGCATGTGAACTCGGTCGTAAAACAAAACTTCCATTATATAAATTTTTGAAAGAACCCCTGATTCGGAAGTTTGGAAAAGAATGGTATGAAAAGCTCTGCAATACAATTGAAAGCCCTGAAAATAAGTCTGTTAGAAGACCAAAACCTCAAATGGGCTAATTGGGTGCTGGATGCTGGGTTGGATTCCGTGTACTTTGAAACTTTTAGCTAAGAGCTTTTAGCTGACAGCTTTCCATCTGACAACAAACAACCGGCATCCAATCCTAACAATCCATTTTGAGGATTGGTAAAAAGCACGACCCCAGCCCCTATGTTTTTTAAGGACAAGACCGAAAAAACCCACTATTTGGGATGAGGTTTGAAAAAATGAATTCCCAATGTCGAAGTTCTAAAATCACTATTCGTTGATCGATATTCATCATTTAATTTGAACAGCAAAGCCTGTTCCGTTTTTTCAGGATTGGTAAAAGCGACGACCGAAGCGTCTAATAAAATTACTTTACCTTATCCGTTACAATCTCATCATTCTTCCTGTCCCAATACATCTTCTTCCCTTCCCTGTAAGAACGTGTTGCCATAATTGTACCGATGGAATGCCAATAACCGGTCATCACATGACCATTTGGCTTAAGGTTTCTCCCTCGCATACTATCAATCCAATTATCGATATGTGCTTTGCTATCATCACTCAAACTAGTCGGAGGAACTTTCCCTTTAAACTCATCAATCATTATAATTTCAGCTTCTCCTTTCTCAACAGCTTTTTTTAATCCTTCGTAAAAATCAAAACCACCGGGTAACTTTAAGTGTTCCGGAACGAAAAACCAACGAGGACTACCCTCTCCGCCATGTGAATAAAGGGTTCCATCTTTACCTCGAATAACCGTCTGATCGCCAAATTTGTTTGCATAGCTCGAGCAGTAGGAATAAAGGAATTTCGCATCATTATAGTTGGCAAGCGCCTGAAAAGTATCCGGGTTTTCACGTATATCGGGCCATCCAAATATTCCTCCATTTGATACTACGCTATCCGGAATCTCAGTATCTGTATAAAAATGCACCAATCCTATAGCGTGACTCACCCATTGAGATGTAATGCCTCCGGAAAAATCTTTAAATATCCTGAATTCAAAATATGCCCATGGATCAAATGGCCTGTCCGGTTTACCTAAAAGCCATCTTTTCCAATCGGTATCTTTCTCACGAATAGCGGCAACGTCAGGGTCCTTCGGGTCATGCCAACGATGATTATTATCATTCCAGTTGTGCTCAATTTTTGTAATCTGCCCTAACTTACCTGAACGGATGATATCTCGTATTTTTATATGTATTGGTTCACTTATCCATTGCGATCCCATCTGTACAACTTGTTTAGCATTCAAAACTGTGTCTCTTGCCAGTTTTGCTTCTTCGATATCCTGGGCCATCGGCTTCTCACAGTAGCAATCTTTCTCTGCATTTACTACCTCTGCTAAAATCTGTGCATGCTGATGATCACCTGTGGCTATCATCACAGCATCCAAATCTTTCATATTCAGCATTTTTTCGGAATACTTGAACAGCTTTACATCATCACCAAATCTCTCCTTGCAATCTGCCGCAGCCTTTTCGCGATTATTCGACCACAGATCACACACGGCCACTGTTCTCAAATTCTTCTCTTTGTATGACATTCCAACCATACGCCTATGCCCTCTGCTCCTGCCTCCTGTGCCCAGAAAGCCAATATTGATCCGGTCATTTGCCCCTATTATATTTGAATAGGATTTAGCAGACATCCCGGCATATATTCCTAATGTACCTGCCGCAGATTTTCCTACGAATTTACGTCTTGTTATTTTTTCAGATTTCATTTGATTTATTCTTTCAATTTAATATGCTTCAGGATTTTAATTAAAGTTTCCCACTTACAAAGTATAAAATTTACATTAAAATGTACATGAATCACAAATGAATATTTAATGTGAATTTTTCAGGAAATAACCATACCAATCGCCACCAACCAACTATCAGTCACTTAAACAATCCTTTTCAGTAATGGTAAAAGTTGGTTCCCAAAAGCTAAAAGCCATATTTTTCCCTTGCTTTGGGGTAGCGGCTACACAAAGGGGATGCATGATTTTAATTTCAATCGCTTCCGGGTGTTTTTAATATTAAAATGTACAGATGCCTGAGTTTCAATTAATGGACCTTCATTAAACAATTTGATGCGCGCCAAAATGCCATTAAAAAAATGTTAAATTTGCATCCAAATTGTGCTTTACTTATTAAAAAATTCACAAAGTTATTAAATGATAAAGCTGAAATCGAAGGAGGAAATAGAATTGATGAGACAGAG
>DAOVVI010000414.1 GCA_030637245.1 Cyclobacteriaceae bacterium | reverse complement strand
GCCCCCGCTACTTTTGCTATTAATTCGTCAAGGTATTTCTCAAGTTCAGGATCAGGATGATTGGCTAAAGAATATGCCGTTCCTTCCATGATTTTAAAGACATCAGAATCATTAAATCGGATGCCAATAAAATCACCCTCTTTCATTCCTGCAGCGATTTCAAAATTTTGAATGCGTTTTGTTTCCTCACATTTTTCAAAATCATATGGGATGGTAACTTTCCTGTTCGTTTCTATTCTTGGTTTCCAAAAATTATCATTGATCTTAACTTGCGTGAATGGAATAGGGGTGATTGGATAGTCATTCATTTCTTGAGCAAAAATGCCTGAAAGTGCGAAAAAGAATCCCAATAAAAAAAATAGTCTGATCATCATGGTTAAGTGTGATTAAATAAAAAACAATTTAATCATCTAGTTGGAAGAAAATCAAGTTTAATCTGAAAAATTCAGTCTCCCAAGGAGGGTGCTTCTTTCTTTTGGAAAAAATACACCGTGAGGTTCATTATATAATATCGTATGGGAGACTAAGGAGAAGGTTGAGGCTAAGGAAAAGGAAATTAAAAGCATCGGAGAAAAAATAAAAAAGTGAACTATGTGGTTTGTGTATAAAGGGAGAAAATAATTATAGATACTTCTAATGAATTATATAAGTTAAATTCAAAAGCATCACAAAAAATTGGATGAAACTCGAATAAAATCCAGCTACCACGAGTCAAGCTTACTCTTTACTATTACGTCGTTAAGGCCATTCATATTTTTACCCATAATCACAGATAACTCAACAATATCCTGCTCCAGGCTTTCATTTAACTTTAGGTATATTAAACTTTTGCCGGAATTATCTTTTGCCTCCTTATGATATGCTTTTGCAGCTTCAAATTGAAAGCTGACATCCTCATTTGCATAAACCTTCAAATAGAATTTTTTGCCGTTCTTTGAAAGAACAGCCTCATTCCCCAATAGCTTCACATTTGCATCGGTCATCATTCCCCACCTGACGGTGTTCGGACTTCCTCCAAATGTGATTTCATCCCGGACCAAGATCTGGTCTTCATTTAACAGTTTAAATCCGCGAGTAACTTTTTCTGCTTCCGCATATGTTTCGGATAAATCAAGGATGCCAAATGGTTGGCTTATATCTGCATTAAATTCTATGATCTTACTTTCACCATCCGGAAATTGTAGGCCATCACCTATTACCAGCGTGCTATGGCTTTTATTGGTATTTCTGTAGTAAGTCCATCTGGTTCCTCCAACCTCATTCTCAAAAAATTCTGGTAAAAAATAATTTTCAGAGCCAAGATCCACTCCCCATCGCTCTCCATCTGAATCGATAACAAATGTTCCGGCGTCCAATTGCTGATGATTTAAAGTGCCTTTACCACCTTTCGCTGCAAGGTAGAGCGCATTTTCCCCTCCTTCCTGGCTTTGTAAAAACAATAAATCAACTAAACCTTTGAAATATTGGGCTTTAGGTATCTCGATTTCCTCAGTTTCACTATCATCAAACCATGGCAAAGCCAAGTGAAATAATCTTCCTCTATCCTTTCCATAATCAGAAGAGCCCGGATCTGTATTACTTTCCAGAATACGCTTGTAGTATGCGGAAACATTTGATGAATTGTATCTTTTGCCAAACCAAAACAATGCAGGATTTAATGATCTGCTTGAACTCCCTGCATCTGCGAAATTGAATAACTCACCTGTCGGACTAATTGAGTTGACATAAAACTCTGCAGTCTTATCAATTCCAGGCCTGGTCGATACATCAAAATCATGCTCCAAAGCCAATTCGAGTGAGGAAAGTGTCATGGCTAAATATGAATTTGCATAACCCCAATATGCAGGACCTTCATACCAAACCCCATCTGGCTCATACAATTCCAATGTTGGAATAAGATTTTTTAAGGCATGATAAATAATTTTACTATTCAAATCGGGAAAATCTTCGCCAACTGCTAAAGCTCCCAATATTAGTCCCCCGGCACACACTTGGTTCCAGTTGTTTTTCATTTCATACCAAACATGAGGTTTATCATCAGGATTTTGATACACATCCAATCCTGGATTCAATCCGAATTCCACTATTTTATTTCTTATGGTTTCCTTCTCCCTCATATTTAAATGATAAAAATTCCAATCATAGCCAATGGCAAGAGCTGTAGTCATTTCAGCCACATCAAGAAAATGCTGTGGATTCCAATTGGGATAGGTGCAGACATGCATCATTTGGTCGATGGCTTTGTCAGAATATTTATCATCCTCAAAAATCCGATAGGCAAGAGAAAGGGTAATAATTCTTTTCAGGTATTCTCGGCTTATGCTAAGCATTGTATTTCGTCTGTCCAGACTATAATCTATATCTTTAATGCTCAGCAGGTTGTCTGCATCCTTTTTAAGTTCATTCGTTAGTTTTTCTGCCAATGGATTTTCCATCATGATAAAACGCAACGCCAGTTCATCATATTTAGACATAATGATTCTTGGATGGCCAATTTTTATTTCATATGGATCTTCCTGTGCAAAAACAGCTGTTTGAAAGGTCAAAAAAATGAGCAAATACAATAGAAGACTGCGTGACATTTTGAACCTGAATATACTGTTAAACTTTTCAAAACCGCTTAATACATACTCTGAATGCATCATTCCCACGGATTTATAAATTATTTCTTTTTAAATGATCCACAATCTGAAAAATAATATCATGAAAATTTTTGGCTAATATTAATAGGTCGCGATCAACACATATAACATTGCTTTGAAAATAAAAATATAATTTCATCAGACCATTTCAAATGTTAGATAACTTGTTTTTATTAACCTCTGTGAATGGACCAAATGAAAAAGGAAAATATCTCCATAAAAATTATATTCCTACCTGAATCTTGTATCACTCCAATTTTAGGCAGCAATGTACTTAATTTTCTTATAAAACGGCTATTTAATACCTAAAAAGTACAATAATCACCTATATTTTCCTATTTAAATTTAGGCTCTTGTGCACCTACCTTTTTTTCCACCTTGTTAATTCAGCTTTTAACTCTTCAACTAATTCTGGTATTTGAATCGATAAATTTTCTTTTTCTCCAGTATCTTCATTTAAATTATATAATTCAAATCCTTAATCATCAGTTAATAATGAGCTTTCATACCACTCAATCAGTTTGT
>DAOVVI010000417.1 GCA_030637245.1 Cyclobacteriaceae bacterium | reverse complement strand
ATCTTAATAAACTCTTTTTATTAAAACTTCTTTAAAGGCTGGTCACTGGGAAATGTTCGATCTTCTGATTTCCATCTTAAGGCCTCAGGAGATTATAGCCGTCACCTCGATTTCTATAAGCAACTCCGGATCAATCAGTCTTTTAATCTCCAACATGCTTGCAGCAGGTTTGATTGTTTTGAAAAATTCTCCGTGGGCTCTTCCTATTTCTTCCCAATGGTTTATGTTTGTCACAAACATTCTGGTTCTTACTACATGTTCTATTTTAGCCCCGGCTTTTTGCAGATATTTTTCGATCTTTTCCAATATATATTTAGTCTGGAGATAAGGATCATTTAAGCCATGAATTATACCCTTTTCATCTACTGCAGTAGTGCCTGCTATCTCTATAGTATTTCCGACTTTTACAGCTCTGGAATACCCCACAATATCTTCCCATTTACTTCCTGATGGATAGTTGAGCCTTTTTGATTTTTTGTCTGAATTGATAGTCACCGATTTTTACAAATAAGTTTAAAAATTTTTTCAAAAGGTCAAAGTAGAGAGCAAGTGAGGCAAATAGTACCATTATCCAAATTATCACTACATTGAACCAGTAAGTATCGTAATATCTGCCGGCAAAATACTTTTGAGGCGCATAATAAAAAGTGCGGAAATTCAATGGATTTTCAGGAATTTCCGGTGTAGCATAAATAGGGGTTGTCTTCCTGATTAATTTATTTCCAACTTCTAAGATAGAAACAAGGCCTACATTTTTAACAATTGAAACTACCTTATCATTGGTGTAGGCATTTTTTATCTTAAAATATTCTTCGTCTAATTCTTTATCAATGACTTCTACTTTTCTCAAGGAATCTAATAAATTCCGAGTATTTCTGTTCCGTTTATTATATACTCGTTTTAGAGTTGTAATTTGCTGATCTATCTTTTCCCACGTAGCGGAATCATATTTATGAGGGTCCAATTTATCCCAATCTACTGAATCTTCATGAGCAAAAATTTTCAATTCTTTTTTAAGTTCATACTTAATAAGATCAAGGTTGTCTGATATTTCATCTCGGGTTACGTCGCCACGAAGCGCTGCGTTACATGAAGCTAAGTTTGTCTCCAATTCTTTTAAATAAAAGCCTGTTTTGTAACCCGCATCAGCTATGGTTTTATCATATTCATAAAAATGCTTTTCATATTCATTGTCTTTAAACTGTCGGACCATGATTGCCTCATAAGCCCACCGGGAAGTCATCAATTCACCAAGCATAGGAACTCTTTCGCTGGAGCTCATTTTAGGATTTAACTTGTCAAATTCGATAGCAACTCCATTGAACATCAGTTGTGGAATGAGTATAATTGGCACCATGATATAAATTGTAATTACTGAATCGAATGCTGAAGATATATTAAGTCCAATCAGATTTGCAACACACGCTGATGAAAATAAAACAAACCAATATGATAAATACATTCCTTGAAAGCCGAGTAGCAAATTTCCTACGATCACAAAAGCGAGTGTTTGAATGGCTGAAATTCCAAATAGAATAATCACTTTGGAGGTTAGGTAGCTGCTTCGGCTTAAATTAAGAAACCGTTCCCGCTGTAGAATTTTTCGATCCTTAATGATCTCCTCTCCGCTGATTGAAAGACCTATGAAAATAGCAATAATTATGCTCATGAGAAAATAATATGGGATGTTAGGATTATTTGCGAATGTGTATCCCAATATATTATCATCACCTGGATTATAGTATCTGATGAAATAACCAATGATCAAACCAAGTAAAGGAGCTTCAGTAAAATTTACAATCAAATATTGTTTGTTCTTAAGTTTAGAGAGCACATCCCTTTTATAGAATACCTTGAATTGATCAATCCAATTTGGAATTTTGAAAGTGGTTGGAGGTAAAGGAGCATTTTCATTATCTATATTTGGGCGTAGTCGTTTTCTGAAGTGATCACCCCATTCTTTTGGAGAAATCCTCCTTTCATCAGTAAATTTTCCATATTCATTCACCACCTTCGTCTCAATGATATTGAATATTTGTTCAACACTTACATTGCCGCATGTAATGCAAGATCCCTGATCGCGTTGAATCATATTTACAACATCTCTGAAATACACAATAGCATCTACAGGATCGCCATAGTAAATAGGATAACCTCCTATGTCCAATAGCAGAAGATTATCAAACATTTTAAAAATATCTGAAGAGGGTTGATGAATGGTGGTAAATACAAGTTTACCTTTCAGCGCAAGTTCTTTTAGCAGATCAAGGATGTTTTCCGAATCTCTTGATGAAAGTCCGGAGGTAGGTTCATCGAGAAATAAAATTGCCGGTTCGCGTAAAAGCTCTAAAGCAATATTCAGTCTTTTTCTTTGTCCCCCGCTGATTGTTTTTTTAAGCGGATTTCCAACAGTCAGATCTTTAGTTTCATAAATGCCTAAAATTTGGAGTGTTTTTGTGACCAGCTCATTGATTTTATCATCATTATAATCTGCAAAACATAGTTTTGCGGCGAAAATGAGATTTTCATAAACAGTGAGATCTTCCATCAACAGATCATCCTGTGGTACATAACCTATCAGTCCTTCCAGCTTTTCAGGTTCTTTATGAACATTTATTCCGTTAATGACAACCTCACCGGTTTTTGGTTTTATTTTTCCATTTAACGTTTCAAGCAAAGTTGATTTTCCTGATCCGCTTGCCCCCATGATTCCAATGAGCTTGCCGGATTCTTCATTCATATAAATATCCCGCAGGCCGATCCTTCCTTGTTTAAATGTTACCCATACATCATTTGCTGTGAGTTGTACCTTATTTAAGTCTTGTGTTACTTTAAATTTACTGACTACATCACTGTAATAAATTGGCTGGAGTTTATTGCCTCTGATGTTACTGCCTGGTGGAAATATATAATTGAATCTACTACTTAATGGAGCGCCATTTAATCTAACATGAGAAATTCCTACATATTTTATAATATAACTTTCAATTTCAGGGATATAGAGCAAAGCAAGAAATCCTGTAAGATTTGGTCTCTCAATGTGTTTGCAATAGACAGATTCTTCCTCTCTCCCATTGTCTACTATCAGGATATTGTGATCGAACAGTTCCTTGACTTCCTGGCCAAATACGAATTGTTTTATTTGCTCAACCAGCTTAGT
>DAOVVI010000088.1 GCA_030637245.1 Cyclobacteriaceae bacterium | reverse complement strand
TTTAGTAGGAATGGTTGTATTCGACTCAATTAGCTTAGTGAATACGCCTCCTAAGGTTTCAATTCCAAGTGAAAGAGGAGTAACATCCAGAAGAAGTACATCCTTTACTTCTCCGGTTAATACACCACCCTGAATAGCAGCGCCAATTGCAACGACCTCATCCGGATTTACACCTTTAGAAGGTTTCTTTCCAAAGAATGATTCTACAGATTCCTGGATTTTTGGTATTCTTGTAGATCCACCGACTAAGATTACATCATCAATGTCAGATGGAGAAATTCCGGAATCTTCAAGTGCCTTCTTGCATGGTCCCAATGTTCTTTGAACTAATTCATCTGTCAACTGCTCAAATTTTGCTCTTGACAGATTTCGAACAAGGTGCTTTGGAATTCCATCTACAGGCATAATATATGGCAGATTGATCTCGGTACTTGTAGAACTTGAAAGTTCAATTTTTGCTTTTTCAGCAGCTTCTTTAAGTCGCTGGAGCGCCATTGGATCTTTCCTGAGATCAATGTTTTCATCCTTAAGAAATTCTTCCGCCAACCAATCCATAATTTTTGAATCAAAGTCGTCACCGCCCAAATGAACATCACCGTTAGTGGATTTTACTTCAAAAACTCCATCACCCAATTCGAGTACGGAAATATCAAATGTACCTCCTCCTAAATCGAAAACGGCGATTTTTATATCTTGATTTTTCTTATCAAGACCATATGCCAATGAAGCTGCAGTAGGTTCATTGATGATCCGTTTTACTTCCAGACCTGCAATTTGCCCAGCCTCCTTTGTTGCTTGTCTTTCAGCATCATTAAAATAAGCAGGAACAGTGATTACTGCTTCTGTAACAGTTGTGCCAAGATAGTCCTCTGCAGTTGACTTCATTTTCTGAAGTACCATGGCAGAAAGTTCCTGTGGGGTATAAAGTCTGTCACCAATCTTAACCCTTATGGTATTGTTATTTCCTTTTTCAATCTGGTAAGACAGAATTTTTCTTTCCTCACTTACCTCGTTGTGTTTTTTACCCATAAATCTCTTTATGGAGCTGATTGTATTTTGAGGATTCGTAATTGCTTGACGCTTAGCGGGATCTCCTACTTTTCGTTCACCATTTCCGTTATCAAGGAAAGCAACTATCGAAGGTGTAGTCCTCCGGCCTTCACTGTTAGGAATTACAACAGGTTCGTTACCTTCCATCACTGCAACGCAGGAATTGGTAGTACCCAAATCTATCCCTATGATTTTTCCCATAATATTTTATTTAAAAATTATTGATTTCTTTCAGTCCTATTTCACATATCAATGGTTATGCCAACTGCAAATCGTATATATTTCAGTGCCATTATGGCAGAAATAAAATATTTCAAGAAATGATATCTGTCAGAAAAGAATTATTCAGGTCAGGATTGCCGATATTCTTTCAGTAATTTTCGTGCGGCAGATATTGCCGGAATTTTTTTGTCTTTAATTTCTTTTTCTAAAATATTAATTGAGCCGGCAATATTTTGATTGGAGTAAAATTTGTGTTTTAGTGAATATAAAATAATGTCATGCATCCATTCTACATTTTGAAACTTTCTGTTTGAATAGAAAAATCCTTTCTCCTTCATTTCTTTTGTGTATTTCTCAATTTCTTCCCAAATAGCATCCAAACCTTTATTTTCAACGGCAGAACAAGTCAGTACAGTTGGATACCATCCGTTTTCCGAAGGAGGGAAAAGATGCAAGGCATTTTTATATTCTCTTTGAGCCCTTTTGCATTTGGATTTATTGTCACTATCTGCTTTGGTTATAGCAATGACATCTGCCATTTCCATAATTCCTTTTTTTATACCCTGCAATTCATCTCCTGCGCCAGCCAACATTAATAACAGAAAGAAATCAACCATTCCTTTAACAGTAGTTTCAGATTGACCAACACCTACCGTTTCAATAAAAATCACCTCAAACCCTGCAGCTTCACAAAGCAACATTGTTTCACGTGTTTTTGTGCCGACTCCTCCTAATGAACTTCCGGAGGCAGAAGGACGGATATATGCCATTGGATCTATCGCAAGATTTGACATCCTGGTTTTATCTCCTAAAATACTTCCTTTTGAGCGTTGACTACTTGGATCAATGGCAAGTACGGCTAATTTTAAATTTAATGAAGTCACTAGTTTCCCGAACGATTCAATGAATGTACTTTTTCCAACTCCCGGTACACCTGTGATTCCTATTCGTACAGAATTTCCGGTATGAGGTAATATTTTCTCTATCACTTTTTCCGCTATCAGATGGTCAGATTCCAGTGTGCTTTCTACCAGTGTAATGGCTTTACTCAATATGATTTTATCACTATGGAGCACACCATTTACATATGATTCTACTGATAGCCTTTTCTTTCTTTGATACATACTATTGTTTTCAAATTTGGGTGCAAGTACGTGGTTTTTAAAAAAAAGCGGAAATATGGATTTAACTTTTTATATTATAGCTTTATTCTAATCGATCTTAAAAATCTGTCATGCATGTTTAAAAAGTGGTAATAACACAAACTTAGGTCACCAATTAACCAACCTTAATAAAAACGGGACGGCCTATGTTTTTCAAATAATTGTTTGTAATCAGTTGGTAGATGTAGCAATTTTTTTCATTTCGCGATGCGCTACCAGCCAATTATCTAACTCATTAACTTTCCATGTATTAAATAACTTCTCTCAGGGAGGCTTTTTATTGACTTGTCCTGAAAATATACACCCTAGGTTTTTAAATGTGAAAATTGAATTAAACAGCCTGAATTGTTACAAGCATAGAATTACTAATTTACTTATAGAGAAATGCTAAAATCGGAAATTATTCATGGGATCAGAGATAATTGATGAATATTATGTTGCAAGTTGCAATTACAAAGACAGGTGAGATGTTCTCTCGTTATAGTTGTTTATACTATCGTGGTAGAACGATTATAAAAGATATTCACTCATACTTTTACATGTCCCCAGTTTTCACCGGACCGTATTCGATTTAGTTGCGTATGTGTGATCCCGAATCTTTTAGCAATCATCGAGAGGCGGGTTTTATGTGAATTTATTAACCTTTTTATTATCCGAACATCCGCTTCAGTTAATTTATATCCCGTGGTTCTTCTTCTCAGAACTTCAGGATTTTTATTGTTGTGTGCAACCAATTCTTCTTCTGTAGCCCAGTTGAGGTTATAAATCGAATTATTTTGTTTGCTATAATCAAGATGAATCACATAGTGTTGATGTTTATTATCTTTTTGAATGAAGGTTTCCGCGACAAGACGATGTACATAATACTGCCTGGTTATGTTCTCCCCAAATTTTACCGTAATACATCTGTACCCGTTTACATTACCTCCTCTTAAAATTCGACCATCTTCTCTGTCGATAGCGTAACTTTTGATTCGGCCTAAATGCGAAACTTCATATTTATCGTGCGGTAAATTGGACTCAAAATCAATTTCATTCCAACGTTCTGTTTTAGTGCTTATTTCCATTTTAGCCAGGTTTAAAAAAATGAGGATGTTAATTTGTAAATAAAAAAAATGATATATTTCAGTGAGTTCTATTAATAAAATGCATTTTGAGCCAAAATAATTCCATAATTGTCAAAAATTTTCTGTCGTTTTTTTATTCATTAGTAAAGTTAGCTTTAATATGGATTTTGAAAGATTAATTAATTCATATGGATATAATGAACTTTTTCCAATTTTATAAGTTAAATAGGCTTTAAACTCTAGTTAATAATGATCACAATAATCGTCGGAACCAATAGAAAGGATTCTGTTTCACAACAAATCGCACATCAATATGCTGAAATCCTAAAGGAACTTGGTGTGGAGAGTAATATTTTAAATTTAATGGATCTGCCAATTGATTATATTTATTCTGCGCTCTATGAAAATATTGGGAAAAATGAACAGTTTAACCGCATGAGGTCTTTGATGAATCACTCAAAAAAGTTTGTTTTTATAATTCCTGAATATAATGGTTCATTTCCTGGAGTTTTAAAGGCCTTTATAGATGGACTGGACAGAACTAAAGCATTGGTGGACAAAAAATGTGCCCTGATAGGATTATCAGCAGGTGACCAGGGCGCCGGACTCGCCCTCAGTCACTTTACCGATATTCTAAATTATTGTGGAACTAATGTACTTGCCTATAAGCTTAGACTTCCAAAGATTGGTGATTTTATGACTGATAATAAAATTAATGACCCATTATATCTTTCAAAAATCCATAAACAAGCACAAAAGCTGATCGATTTCTAATCAACGTTATCATGTAGAAACGTATTGTTTCCCAATATCTGGTTGTCATCATTCAGATTATATTTGGAAACATTTTTTTCAGAAGAATGCGGTATGTCCTGCAAGTTGACATTCCTTCTTATATACGCAGGAGTGGCCCACTTTTCACGATAATCCCCTTCACGTTCAGGATTAGCCGGCTTTAATCCTTTAAGTTTTTCCACGCGATCTCTGGACTGTTGCTGTAATGCAATTTTTTTGGAGTCCAGGTTATTGTTTGCGGTTTCTGTTACAGTGAATTCCTTATCCTGCTCTTCGCCAATTTTATCTAATAAATCATCATCCAGACCAACAGCATGTTTGCTGAATTCATCTTTTTTATCTGATGATTCCGTTGGGTTTTCAAATATATATTTCCGTTTCACCCCGAAGATATCTTGTTGGGTTGCTTTTGACTCATTGACTGTCGCTCCGGTTTCAAAGATGTCAATTTGTCCATCTGGTTTTTTCACAGGTTTGTTTGACTCCAGGTGAATCACGTTTGGCTTTTTAATGCCTATTGTTTCAGAGTGGTGATCAAACCCTGTGGCGATCACGGTTACACGGATGCTTTCACCTAAGTCAGGATCAATACCATGGCCAAATATCATCTCAGCCTCCTCTCCGGCCATTTCTGAAATATAGTCGGTAATTTCTGAAAGCTCATCCATTTGAAGTTCGGCCTGCTCTCCTGAAATGATGGATAAAAGCACCTTTTGAGCTCCGAGAATATCTTTTTCGTTTAACAGGGGAGACGCCAACGCCTCTTCTGCGGCACGTCTTGCTCTGTTTTCTCCTTCTGTGACAGAAGATCCCATAACAGCAGATCCTGAACCGCTCATCACGGTTTTTACATCTTGAAAATCAACGTTTACATATCCTGGCACGGTGATTATTTCAGCAATTCCCTTGGCAGCAGTTGTCAATACATTATCGGCCTGAGCAAACGCGTTTCTTATTGGCAGATTTCCATAGACTTCTCTCAATTTGTCATTAAGGATTACTAAAACTGTATCACAGTTTTCTTTTAGCTCCCTGATCCCGGCCTCCGCCTGCGTCATTTTCTTTTTCCCTTCAAAGCCAAACGGAGCAGTGACTATACCAACGGTAAGAATACCCAACTCTCTGGAAACTTTTGCGATAACAGGCGCTGCGCCTGTCCCCGTGCCTCCTCCCATTCCTGCTGTGATAAACACCATTTTAGTATCCTCACTCAATAGATTGCGAATATCTTCTTTGCTTTCAAGTGCAGCATTCATGCCTTTTTCCGGGTTGGCGCCTGCCCCCAGCCCTTCGGTAAGGTGAATACCAATTTGTAGCCTGGTTGGAACAGGGCTTGTCATCAATGACTGTGAATCTGTATTGCAAACTACAAATTCCACATCTTTGATGCCCTGGCCATACATGTGGTTGACAGCATTGCTGCCACCGCCACCTACCCCAATTACTTTTATTATCGACTTATGATGCTTGGGGATGTCGAATGAATACGTGTTATCAGTCATGACTAAAATATTTAAATCCGGTATTTCAGTGTTTTTTAGTAATCTTCTCTATTATCAATGTCATCAATTAACAATCCTTTGGTCTTGTCAATAATTTTTCTGAATATATCGCTTCCACGATCTCGTTTTTCTCTCTTATGATTGAAAACTTCAGAATTTTCCAAATACCTGTTTTCCCTGTCATCAAGCGCTCTGAATCCGGAAAGCACTAGACCAACTGCCGTTGCATACATTGGAGTTTTTACGGCTTCTACTTTGCTTTTGCCCAGGTGCTCATTGGGATATCCAACTCTGGCGTCCATGCCGGTCATATATTCAAACAGCTGTTTTAATCCCTGTAATTGTGAACCGCCACCGGTAATCACAATACCGCCTGCAAGTTTGGATTGAAAGCCTGAAGTAATGATTTCAGTATGTACCAGCTCGATGACTTCCTGCATTCTTGCCTCAATTATATGAGAGAGATTTTTAATGGAAATTTCGTTTGGAGCTCTGTTTCGAAGACCAGGGATTGATACGATTTCATTTGGACTTGCTTCTTCCGCAATAGCTTTCCCAAACTTAGTTTTCAATTGCTCCGCCTGGTGCTGCATCACCATACAACCTTGCTTTATATCCTGTGTAATGATATTTCCACCAAGGGGAATAACAGCAGTGTGTCGTATGATATTTTCATGAAAAATTGCAATATCCGTAGTGCCGCCTCCAATATCAACCAGGCAGACGCCTGCCTCTTTTTCTTCATCGCTCAACACAGATAAACTTGAAGCCAGCGGC
>DAOVVI010000391.1 GCA_030637245.1 Cyclobacteriaceae bacterium | reverse complement strand
AGAAATATTCATATTCAGCTTGATGATCAATGAAATCCAAATTATCCAGGTACATAATTCCTCGCCCTGTAATATGCGTATAATTCACCTTCATGGAAGTAGGCTCATAATCCTCATCTAACACATCCAATATCACAGTGAAAAAATTCACCTCTTTATTGGTCTCGGTCCAATAATCTATATCGATTATTGCATCAACTCCTTCCTTTATAGCTTCCAATTCCAATCTTTTTTTGATTTGCATTTTGCTCATAGCCCCCTTTTCAACAATATCATAGTCTATAATTTCAAAATATGGATTTATAGGTAATTTGTTACTTGCAAATCTTAATTCAATATTATAATTCGGGGCCTTTGTAGGAATATCATTTATTTTTAGCTGGTATAAGTTTGGCTTTGTGCATGATGTCCAAGCAATTAAAATCAGGAGGTAAATGTGTTTAGATTTCATGGTGAGTTGGGTTTCCCAATTAAAACCAAATCTCATGCCAAGCTCACGAAAATCACTGATTTATTTTCTCAGTTTTGGATTGTTTTTATGCCGGTCGAAATCACGAATATTTTTCTTTTCCAGATTTTTTTTGAATGCTGCAGTCAGATCAACCCCGGTTTGATTGGCCAGGCATATTAATACCCAAAGCACATCGGCTAATTCATCTTCCAGATTATTTTCTTTGTCAGATTCCTTGAAGGACTGGTCGCCATATTTTCTGGAAATAATTCTTGCAACCTCACCTACTTCCTCCGTAAGTATGGCCATATTGGTTAGTTCGCTGAAATACCTCACACCTACCGTGTTTATCCATTCATCAACCAATCTTTGAGCTTCTTTAATATCCATTATTTCTTGTCTTTCGTATCAATTACAATTGTTACCGGCCCATCATTACACAGTGATACTTGCATCATTGCGCCAAACTCACCTGTTTGGATTCCCTTTCCCAATTCTACTTCCAACACGCCCCTGAATTTATTATATAAAGGTATGGCGATTTCAGGTTTGGCTGCTTTTATGTATGATGGGCGATTCCCTTTTTTTATGGAGGCATGCAGTGTAAACTGACTCACCAGCAAAATATCCCCACCTACGTCAATCAGGCTTTTATTCATTACACCATTTTCGTCAGCAAAAATCCTCAAATTGACGACTTTCCTTGAGAGCCAATTAATATCATCTTCGCCGTCTTCATTTTCAATTCCTAATCAAATTATGAGACCTATTCCAATTTGACCCACTGTTTTATTTTCTATGTCAACTTTAGCTTCCGATACTCTTTGTATTACTGCAATCATAAATTTTTTATATTTTGTAAAACCTGTTTATTTGCCAGAGCGCTTTGTTATCCTCTTGTGGGTACTTAATTTGCTCCGGCCATGCCGGTTTTATTTAACTTTTCGAAAATGTAAATAATTATCCCTTATTTCAAGTTTTCAACATAAATTGAGCTATTTCATGCGCAGACAAAGCAATAAGTTTTACTTGTACCTTATAATTTACGGATTAGTTGTCGCATCCTTATATCACATTTTTCAACCACCAAATAATTTTAGGAATGGCCACTTAGCAGATGCAAATGAGTATGTGAAAATATATGATTTTTTTGAAGGAGTTACTGAGACTTACCAGGTTAGATTTGGAATTCATAATCGACTTGTGATTCCGATTTTAGCTTCTATTCTTCCAGGAGATCAGCCGGAACTTAGTTTCTTTTTGGTAAATTCTTTATTTGCTATTCTATCCCTGCTCGCTATTTTTTATTTAATGCAAAGCTTTAAAATCAATCAGACATTTATACTTCTTTCAATTTGTTATTTTTCATTGCATTGGGTAGGCCCGTTTCGTCAAAATGCCATAGACCCGATAAATGTGGATATGGCGGTTTACTTTTTTGAGGTTATCTTTTTAGTTCTGTTTATAAAAAGAAAATATTGGGTCTTGCTTATCCTGGCGCCAATTGTCATAGCCATTAAAGAAATATTTCTTGCATTGCTCGTAGTTTTTCTTGTTGTTGGTATTTTGTGGAGATTCTTTTTCAAGGATAAAAGCATTTCCATTCCATGGATTTTTGGCATATTAATTTTAGGAATTAGTACAAAAGTAGTACTAAATTATTTTTATCCTTCCGTTTCGCCAGGCAGAAATTCTTTGATTGTCATGGCTTTTCACACCAGGGAAATGATCTTGAATCCGGATCATTTATTAAGATGGATTCTGAGCCTTTTTGCCGCTTTCGGCGGATTCCTTTTTCTAATTATTAAAAAACCTAAAAAATTGAGTTTTAATCCCGAAAATAAGTTAATACTCCATATCCTTACTTTATCTGTCTTGTCATTAAGTATTTTAGGAGGGATGGATTATACAAGGTTGATTTTTTTGGGTTTTCCATATATTATGATTTCAATAATTCTAATAGGCAAACCTGGCTTTATTGAGTTTATAATCGCATTTATAATTTCAATACTTCTGACAAGGTTTTGGTTAATTCTACCTGACCCATCCGCAAGCATGAAATTATATAATAATTGGGCACCTGAAATCTCTGACTGGAATCATTTATTGCTATGGATTTTAACAGCTTTTGGATCCTTTTTAATCTTTCTTGCCGGAAGAAAACTAGTTGCTTTTAGAGCGAGCTCTCCCCAGAAACCTGTATAGCATCCGACTGAATAATTTGAATACCTTTTAGGTTTTCTAAAGAAATATTCACCATTGCCCAGGCAACTATTTCAGCCTGGATGGCCCGGTAATTTCTTAGTTTGCCAACCAGGAAAGGATTAATCATTTTAGCCAGGAAAGCTCCTGCCTGCTCACCCACTCTTTGCTCATTTCGTTCTCCCAGAAGCAACGATGGACGAAAAATATTAAAGTTTTGAAATTCAAGTTCGCTTATGGCTTTTTCAACATCACCTTTTACCCGATTGTAGTAAAACAATGATTTTGAGTTTGCCCCTGAAGCTGTGATGATATTAAATTGTTGACTTCCATTTTTAAGTGAAATGTTCGCCAACTCATATGGATAGGTAAAATCTACTTTATAGAACTGTTCTTTGGAACCTGCTTTTTTCATGGTTGTACCCAGGCAGCAAAACACATTGTCTGCCTTCAATACATTTTTATAATCAGAAAGTTGATCATAGTCCACTTCAATTGCGGAAACCCGACCGTTGTGGTATTTGCCCCCTTTTCTGATGAGTACTGTTACTTCCGAATAATCATTATTTTCAATCAGTTTGTCAACCAGAATATCACCAACCAATCCGGTTCCTCCTGCAACTAAGGCTGTTTTTGTCATGAATAATTAGAACAATGGATCTTCAGTTGATT
>DAOVVI010000279.1 GCA_030637245.1 Cyclobacteriaceae bacterium | reverse complement strand
ATTTTCCAAAATGTTGGCTTTCGGAACAGCAGCGTTTTCCTGATGTTTAATTACCTTGTTCTCCTTTAATAATTCATCAATTATAGAAGTAAAACTAACCGGAATTGCGTTTGTTGACCAAGGTTGAATTATTAATCGTGTCATATTATTTACTATTTTAAATTTCTATTTTTCTTTTAGTACATGTTAAAATCGTACCAGAGTTGATTAATAGAAAAATCCACGAACACCGGCGTCATTATGACCTGAATTTCGCTTTGCTCCTTATAAATCATGTCATTGTGTCGCAAATAGGGTTTTATAATTATCATTTTTTTAATATCGATATTGTGTGCATTTCAAATTATGAGGCAGGCCAGAAAATAAAACATTTGATTCCCTGTTTTGAATTCAAAATATAAGACCGTATCTTTGTGACCCATTTTCAAAATGGCAATTTTAATTTATATAATTTAAGTAAAAATTTAGTGGAATCTATTAGTTACAAGACGCAGTATGTAAACAAAGCTACCGTTGAAAGGGGTTGGGTAGTAGTGGATGCAGATGCACAAATTTTAGGACGTCTTGCCAGCCAGGTTGCTCGAATTATCAGAGGTAAGCACAAGGCCAGCTACACCCCCCATGTAGACTGTGGTGACAGAGTGATTGTCATCAACGCGGACAAAATCAGATTAACTGGTAAAAAGTGGGATGATAAGCAGTATGTTAGGCATTCTGGTTACCCAGGAGGGCAAAGAGTTGCAACACCAAAGCAATTGAAAGCCAAATCGGCCTCATTGATTGTAGAAAATGCAGTCAGAGGAATGCTACCTAAAAACAGATTGGGTAGAAAGCTGTTTAAAAATTTATACGTTTACAATGATGGAGAACATCCACATGAAGCGCAAAATCCAAAGGAAGTAAAATTTTAGGTAGATGGAAGTAATTAATAAAATAGGAAGAAGAAAGACCTCTGTTGCAAGGTTGTACCTCAATGCAGGCAATGGCAATATTTCCATCAACGGCAGAACGTTAGAAGATTATTTTCCTTCAGAAATTCACAAAATTATTATCAAACAACCATTGGTATTGATCGAAGCTGATGGTAAATATGATATTAAAGTAAATGTGAATGGTGGCGGATTTAAGGGTCAGGCTGAAGCTATCAGGTTGGCTGTTTCAAGAGCTTTGTGTGAATTGGACGAGGAAAACAGGCCTCCATTGAAAAAAGAAGGATTCCTTACCCGAGACCCAAGAATGGTTGAAAGAAAGAAATACGGAAGAAGAAAAGCGAGAAGGAGATTCCAATTCAGTAAACGTTAATTTTAAAACAATGAGTAACATAAAATATAATGACTTACTTGATGCCGGAGTTCACTTCGGGCACCTCACCAGGAAGTGGGATCCAAAAATGGCTCCTTATATCTTCATGGAAAGGAACGGCATTCACATCATAGATTTAAATAAAACCATTGTTTGCCTGGGAGACGCAGCAAGCTACCTTCAGTCCATCGTAAGATCCGGAAGAAAAGTAATGTTTGTTGCCACAAAAAAGCAGGCTAAAGACATCGTTGCAGAGCAAGCTCAGAGATTGCGGATGCCATATGTTACTGAAAGATGGTTAGGAGGTATGCTTACAAACTTCTCCACAATCAGGAAGTCACTAAAGAAAATGTCGTCAATTGAAAAGCTGATGAAAGATGAAGCTTATCTGAACCTTGCCAAAAGGGAGCGATTGATGATATCAAGGGAAAAGACAAAACTTGAAAAAGTTCTTGGTGGTATTGCTGAACTTACAAGATTGCCTGCAGCATTATTTGTTGTGGATATCAAAAGAGAACACATTGCTATCAAGGAAGCTCAAAAATTGAACATCCCGGTTATTGCTATGGTAGATACTAATTCTAATCCTGAGTTAGTAGATATACCTATTCCATCTAATGATGACGCCTGGAAATCAATTCAGCTGATAACGAATTTCATTTCAAAGTCAGTTGAGGAAGGTTTGATGGAAAGAAAGAAGGATAAAGATGAAGCGAAATTGGCAGAAGAAGAAAAAGCCAAGCGTGAGGCTGATAAGGTAGTAGCTAAAGACGAAGCATAATCATCTCAGATATTAATAACAATTAAATTGAACATCGGATGAATATTCTGGTGTTCAATTTTTATATAAAGAATTTTGAAATTATATAGACATACGAAAAAATGGCAATTACAGCACAAGAAGTAAATAAACTTCGACAAATGACCGGAGCAGGCATGATGGATTGTAAAAAAGCGCTTGTGGAGTCAGATGGAGATTTTGATAAGGCGATTGAAATTTTAAGAAAAAAAGGGCAGAAAGTTTCTGAGAAAAGAGCAGGTCGTCAGACAAATGAAGGTTCAGTTTTTGTACAGACCAATGATGATGAAACTATATCAGTGGTGGTCGGCTTAGGTTGTGAGACAGATTTTGTCGCTAAGAATGAGGATTTTAAAAACCTCGGTAATGAAATTCTTAAAATTGCAGCTGATGCTCATCCTGGAAGTGTTGATGAGTTGAAAACGCTAAAAAACGGTGATTTAACCATAGGTGAAAAAATCACAGAACTTGTAGGTAAAATCGGTGAGAAAATTGACATTGTCGCATTAGAAATATTGGAAGGTGAAAAAGTCGTTCCATACATTCATGCCGGTAGTAAACTGAGTGTATTAGTTGCCCTGAAAGGGACAGAAGGCACGGATGTAGCTGCAGCCGGAAGAGATGTAGCTATGCAAATTGCTGCAATGCGGCCGGTAGCCGTTGACAAGGATGGCGTGGATACTGCAATCGTTGAGAAAGAATTGAAAATCGGCAGGGAGCAAGCTATTGCAGAAGGTAAACCAGAACATATTATTGATAAAATTGCGGAAGGTAAGCTGAATAAATTCTATAAAGAAAATACATTGCTAAACCAGGCTTTTGTTAAAGACAATTCTATGACGGTTGGAAAATATCTTGATTCAGTAAACAAGGGCTTGACCGTAGAAACTTTCAAAAGAGTATCTGTTAACCAATAATACAATCTTAAAATAGAGACAAAAGCTTTGATCCGGCAGGATTGGAGCTTTTTTTATGACCAATCAAAGCCAAATATCAATACATAAATTGCGATTGAACCCAAGCCATAGGTCATAAATATCATATCCAACTCTGTAGGTATCGGGTTAGTTATACTACTGAATTTCACGAGGTAGAAAATCACACTGATAATAGCCGACCATATCCAGATTCGGATGGGCCAGGATTTGTTTAAAAAGAGTAATTTTTTCCAGTTATCGTTCAAAACGATCTATTTTAAAAATAATAGTTATTTCCTGATGTAATTTTAATCAGAATAAGCTTATAAAAAAAGAGTGCTTTTGATCCGGAGTCGAGTCACTAGTGCTCAGACGCACCAAGTATTGTTCTTTTCAATCTTTTCTTCATGCTAAAAAGGCTCGTATAACTACTGGTATGCCCGCTTTTTCTCATTTTGAAAAAACTAAAAATAACTTCCACTTATACATCATTTCACATATGACACAATACTAGTTTTGATGGAGATAACAATGATTGACGATCTTACTTTTCAGATCACTATAATCGAAAGATCGAATGATATAATCATCTACATCTGAATTGGAAATTAATGTTGGAAGCAATGGATGATCGAGCCCCGTTAAACCAATAATTTTAAGAGGGGTACTATTAGATTCGCTTAAAAGTTTGATGGATTTTGACAGTTCAAAACCATTGACTGCAGGTAGATTCAGATCCACCAGGATAAGATCATAGTTATATGATCCTACTCTTTCGAGGGCATCTTCAGAAGAAGAGCAAATATCTAATTTATCTCCCAGGTGATGAAGGTTTTTGGCAATGATAAATTGGGACGCCATGTCATCATCGATCAATAAAATATTAAGTGGTTTCACCTCTTCCAAAAACGCAAAAATAGATTTCTCTTTGATCATAGCTGTTCCTTTAGTTTAAGTATTTCAATTTTAGTGCCATGTCAATGTTTAATAAAAAAAGTACGAATAGTTTACCATATGGCCTTTTATCTCAATTTTTGAATATGAATGATATTCTCGATTCTGGAAAAAAATAGCCTTATTCCCATATTGGGAATTTGATTGGTCTGGTAAAATTTGTTCTCAGACATTGATTAATAGAACAGTAAACTTATTTGTAACCTAATCT
>DAOVVI010000145.1 GCA_030637245.1 Cyclobacteriaceae bacterium | reverse complement strand
TTGAAACACATTTTTAAATCCTTTCTCCATCAGGTATGCACTGGCCTTTTCGCACTTAACTCCGCCCGTACAATAGGTAATAACTCTTTTATCTTTATATTTTTCAAGTTCTTCAACCTTATCAGGAAAATCTCTAAAGTTTTCAATATCAAAAGAAATAGCATTTTTGAATTTTCCGATGTTGTGCTCGTAGTTCGAACGAACATCTACAATGACTACGTCATTCTCATTTTTAATTTTTTTAAATTCTTGAGGTTCGATGTATTTGCCAGTTTTTTTTGTAGGATCTATATGTTTTAATCCGGAATGCACAATTTCATCTTTTACACGAACATTAAGTTTTTTAAAAGCATGAGATACGAAAGGTTCAACTTTAAATTCAGTATGCGAAAATCTTGAATCATTATGAAGGTATTCCATGTATTTTTCACAATCTGGCTTCAAACCGGAAACAGTGCCGTTAATCCCTTCTTTGGCTATAATAATTCTTCCTCTTAGATTATTTTCAATGCAATACAAATGATGTTTGATCCTGAATGATTCCGGGTCATCAATTTTAGAATAGCAATAGTAAAGTAAGATTAAGTAGTCCTTCATTTATATTTTTTTAGTTCATGGGTTTTGGTTATAACTTCACTCAATCGCTTTGGCAGGATTGCCAAATACGGTTTCATTTTTTTCCACATCAGCAATAACTACTGATCCGGCGCCAATCCTGGCACCCTCTCCAATTGTTACGCCGCTAACTATGGTGACGCCACTACCGACAAAAGCGCCATCTTCTATCACAACTCCCGAATTTATTATACTCCCGGCGCCAATCTGAACAAAATCACCAATCCTTACTTTATAATCAATTATGGATCCTGAATGAAGCATACAGTGATTACCTACTTCTGAATTTGCACCGATTTTTACGCCCTGATTGATTAGGGTGCCATGGTGCAAAATAGCTGATTTGGCTATATGAGCATCGCTATGGATCGCGTTTACCGGCATGGATTTTTGATCCTTTCTAAGTGATTTTATCATGGTAGCTTTCCATGAGTTATCATCTGACGCCACAAATACATCACAATCTTTCCCAAGTATTTTCAGGTACTCCTCATTATCTGTACTGCCCAATACAGAGATATCTTCAATCTCTGTTCCGTGAAGTTTTTTATCATCATCTAAAAAACCAAAGACAACTACATTGTTACTTTTGAAAATTTCCAATACGACCTTGCCAAGATCTGTAGCACAAAGAATTATTACAGGATTATTCATTTATAAATTCATTGAAGATTGCAAAAGTAAAGCGAAGAATTGGATTCGGCAATCAGGAGCTTTAAGAAATCTTACATTTGCACAATAAAAAAAGCGGGTTTTATCCCGCCTTTTATTCAATTGAACTATTTTTTAAACTCCGGATTTGTTTTGTCCCTGGGATTTTACTTCACTTATCTCACTTTTCCCAATAACGGATTGTGGAGTGGTGATAGTAGTTTTAACCTCGTGTTCAATAGCTTCAATACTTAAGACTGATGAAGTTTCTACTGCTTCCATAATCTCATGAGTAGTTTCTACAGTGATCACTTTTTCAATATCATATTTAGCATTTGCTTCAGGTGTTTCTACCGTCAAAGCAATTGACGGAGCAATGACCAAGGCAACAACAGCCATTAATTTCAACAGGATATTTAATGATGGGCCTGAAGTGTCTTTAAATGGATCACCTACCGTATCGCCAACTACAGCTGCTTTATGAGGTTCAGATCCTTTATAATACATTTCACCATCAATTTCTAAACCTTCTTCAAACATTTTCTTAGCGTTATCCCAGGCTCCACCTGCATTTGATTGGAAAATTGCCATCAAAACTCCAGCCGAAGTCACTCCAGCCAATAATCCACCAAGCATTTCGGCTCCTCCAATGAAGCCTACTAATACCGGGGCAGAAACAGCTAAAATTCCGGGAAGCACCATCTCTTTGATAGAGGCTTTTGTTGAGATCTCAACGCATTTATCGTATTCTGCTTTTCCATCCGCTTCACGGAAAATCTTCATATCTTCTTCTGTAGCATTTTCAAGATTTGAATCATATTTCTTCATGATTCCCAGGGCATTTTTCAGAGCGGGGATTTCATTGAATTGCCGTCTTACTTCTTTGATCATGGCCATCGCAGCTCTTCCTACAGCACCTATGGCTAAAGCGGAAAAAACAAATGGCAGCATCGCCCCTAATAGCAAACCTGCCATCACTGTTGGCTTCGAAATATCAATAGTGGATACATTTGCCTGTTGCATGAAAGCTGCAAACAACGCCAGTGCAGTTAATGCTGCAGAACCAATTGCAAAACCTTTTCCTATAGCTGCAGTCGTATTGCCTACAGCGTCGAGTTTGTCAGTTCTTTGTCTTACCTCTTTGGGAAGTTCACTCATTTCAGCGATTCCTCCGGCATTGTCAGAAATCGGCCCATAAGCGTCAACTGCCAATAGAATACCTGTGTTTGCAAGCATACCTACTGCCGCGATGGCGATACCATACATTCCGGCAAAATGGTAAGAAACCAATATTGCTGAGGCAATTAAAATAATAGGAACAGCAGTAGATAGCATTCCAACCCCCAGTCCGGCCATGATATTTGTTGCACTTCCTGTAAGTGATTGCTTTGCGATGTTCAGCACAGGTGGGGAGCCAGTTCCTGTGTAGTACTCTGTAATCTGACCTATACCCAAACCTGCAAGTAATCCTGCTAAAGTTGCCCAAAATACGCCCATTGCTGTGTACGTATGATCGCCAATAATCCAACTCTCAGGAAGCATATAACGAATCAAAAACAGTGAGACGATAATCATTAAAAATGAAGAGCCAAATTCTCCCATATTCAATGCTTTTTGGGGACTCCCACCTTCTTTTACTTTTACAAAAAATGTTCCGATGATAGATACTATAATACCAGAAGCAGCCAGTGCCAGTGGCAATAATACTGCTGCCAAGCCATTGAAAGAATCAGAAAATTCCGGCAAAACAACAAATGCAGCTCCAAGGACCATAGTACCGACAATGGATCCAACAAATGATTCAAAGAGGTCGGCCCCCATACCTGCAACGTCACCAACATTATCACCTACATTATCGGCAATAGTTGCCGGATTAAGAGGGTGATCTTCTGGAATTCCAGCTTCTACTTTTCCAACAAGATCAGCGCCAACATCTGCAGCTTTAGTGTATATACCCCCTCCAACACGGGCAAAAAGTGCAATTGAAGAAGCTCCTAAAGAGAAACCGGCCAATATGTTAAGTACTTTGCCAATAGTATCAAATTCAACTCCAAACAGATACGTGTAAAGAATGAATAAAAGACTTAATCCAAGAACACCCAGGCCAACGACACCCAATCCCATTACTGATCCTCCGTGAAAAGCAACTTCAAGCGCTTTGCCTAGGGATGTCCTTGCGGCATTTGTAGTTCTTACATTTGCCTTTGTGGCGACCCTCATTCCTAAAAATCCTGCAAATGCTGAACAAAACGCTCCTACCACAAAAGATAATGCTACCAGAGGATGTGAGTTTTCCTCCGCAGAACCCTTAAAGGCAAGGATAACCGCAAGCGCTATTACAAATATGATTAACACTTTATACTCTGCTTTGAGAAAAGCCATAGCCCCTTTTGAAATATGATCTGCTATGCCGGCCATTTTATCCGTTCCGACCTCTTGCTTCGAAACCCAGGAGGATCTCCATATAACAAATAAAAGTGCGATTACTCCCATGGCCGGGAAAAAATACATTATACCTTCCATAATATTTTGATAGTTTTTTTGTGAAAAAATCTTTAAATAAAGAACTGTTACTCTTGGGTGAATTAATCTAACTTTGGTTTTCAAAATTACATTTAAAAAGTTTTTTCATCCAATTCAAGCAAAGATAAACCTTCCTTTGGATCAATCAGAAAAATGTTTGGATTTTTAAACCAACTAGCGCCTTTTATTTAATAAACAATCTTTTTATAGCCTAATTCATAGAAATTAGAAAAGATTTAGATAAGACACCATGTTTCTTAAAACCTCAGCAATTTCATCTGTTATAGGATGACCGGCTCCTCTACCGATAACATAGAGTGTAAATATGCTGTAAATTCCCAGTAGCATATATGCCTGAACTCCATCAATAACTTTACGGAAGTTATATACTCCAAAGGCCAGAACAGTGAGAATCAGGAGTAACATTCTGAGTTCCGAGCTTTGTTCGATAACATCCTGGTGCATGACAATCGGACCATAAATTATTGTATAAAGGAATAGAGGAAAACCAAGGGCAAAACAAATATCAAAAATATTGCTCCCCAACGCATTGGAAATTGCGTCATCGTAATTGCCTTTCTTAGCGTCATTCATAGAAATAATTGTATCGGGAACGCTTGATGCGGCAGACGCTAAAATTACCGCCACAAACATGATAGGAATATCAAGTCCTTCAAACGTTCCTATGTAGGGTATAGTATATTCTGCGCTTCCGATCCATTCGCAAGCCTGCACAAGTATCAGGCAGGTGGCTGCGATAGAAAATGTAGAAAATATTAATAACGGCCATGCAGTTTTACTCGTTATGTTACTCTTCTTTATAAATATAGGTTCAAAGTCAAGGGTAATCAGATAATGCCATACACTTTTTCTGGATTCATGAACTCTAAACTCCGGTACGGTACGCAAATGATGTTTGAATCCCGGAGCTTTCATAGTTTTAAACATATAAAATAAGTATATAAAATATATGATCATTAAAAACATGCCATGCCACCAATGAAGAGACGTCCCACTTATAATAATAATGAAAAGAAATTCAGCTAAAATCAATGAAAACCCATCTCGGAACAATACCTTTCGTGATACAGTTATATTTTTTGCAATACCGGTCAGTATTACAACAAGAATAACAAATGCCGGTATGATCATGCCATTAAAAATAGCACTACCTGCAGTTGTTCCGATACCTCCGGAAAACCCATCTGAGTCTTTCAGATAAAATAAAAAGAAAAAAGATGTGAAAAGTTCGGGAAGAGAACTGCCAATTGCATTAATTGTCGCTCCTCTCACGCCCTCTGAAAGATTTCTGCCAATATAATCCGATGCCGCCGTAAATCCGTCACTGGCCCTCCAAATTATAATACAGCAAATGATTACTAAGAATAAAGGAATTAGAATACCCATTAATATCAAGTGCTAAAAAAAATATTCTCAAATATAAATGATTTTTATTTATATTTGAGACTAAAATCAAATAAAAATACAATTTAATCTAAAAATTGTATAATTATTGATTCATTTAAAATTTAACTCAATTATCCAACTTTTATTATTGATTACCAAAAATATATCATTTAAAAATAACAGCTGCCAAGGTTGTTTGGGTTACTTTTTGAAGCTTCCCGTTATCCTAACCTGAGTAATTCAATCTCCCGGAAAACGAGTATATTTCATTATGTAGAAATACAATTTAAAAGCATCCTAAGAAGAAGAGCCAAGTGGCAGTAGCAGCAGCATCCCTGTCATATGATTGCTGTACACTACCTACAGATGGATTTTAGAGAGTTATCTTACGGCCGGTCTGCCGATGCAGCTGGTGG